>NZ_CP047419.1:3300000-3449514 GCF_009866585.1 Rathayibacter sp. VKM Ac-2762
CGCGATCGTCCCGATGCGCGGGTACTACGAGTGGGAGACCCGCGCCGACGGCAAGCAGCCCTGGTTCCTGCAGGGCGAGGAGCCGATCCTCGCCGCGGCCGGCCTCTACACGGCCCGCAAGGAGGGCGACGACTGGCGCGTCTCCTTCACGATCATCACCCGCGAGGCGCGCGACGCCTCCGGCGAGGTGCACGACCGGATGCCCGTGTTCCTGACGCCCGACGTGCGCGACGCCTGGCTCGACCCGGCTCCGCTCGCCTCCGCCGAGGAGATGCTCGCCACCCTCGACCGGGCGTCCGTCGCGATGGCCTCGACCGTCACGGCCCACCCGGTCGACCGCCGCGTGAACAACTCCCGCGCCGTCGACCGCCGCGACCCGGGCCTGCTGACGCCGGTCGCCTAAGGCCGGTCGCCTGACGCCGCTCGCCTGACAGGCGCGGGACGATCCGCGCGGTCCGCGGAACCTCCGGGCGAGGGCGGACGACGGGTGGTGGGTGGACCGGAGAGCCCGGGAGGGGCGGAGCCGCGGCCCCGCCCCTCCCGGGCGTCCTACTTCGTGCCGGCGTGACCCGGGAACGGCTTGCCGTTCAGCGAGACCTCGTCGGGGTCGACCTCGACGTCGCCCACGTCGTCCGGGCCGCCCGTGCCGGGCACGGCCTTCACCTCGGCCGAGCCGGAGACCTCGGTGCGGCTCTCCGCCGGGTCCGAGTCCTGCTTGGCCTCGGTCTCGCGCTCGCTGCCGGGCGACTCCGAGATGTCCTTCTCGATGGTCTCGCTCTCGGAGGAGGTGGCGGGCGCCGCCCCGTCCGGCTTGCCGATGGTCGAGCCCTGGTCGTCCTGCTCCGTGCGGTCCTGGTCCATGTCGTCGCCTTTCGTCGGGACCTCCGACGCTACGTCGGGGCGCGAGCGGGGGCACCCGCTTGACAGCCCGGCCGGGGGAGGGCGGCGTGCAGGGTCGACGTACTACCCTGGGTCGACGGTCGCACCGGGGGGCGCGGCACACCCGCCGCCGACCGCGAGGAGGACTTGTGGCATCCCACCGGACAGGCGACACCCGCATCGTCGGGACGACCGTCGACGGCCGGTACACGATCGAGGAGCTCATCGGCCGCGGCGGCATGGCCACGGTCTACCGGGCGAGAGACGGCGTCCTCGGCCGCTCCGTCGCGCTGAAGATGTTCGCCCCCGGCATCGACGACGCCCAGGACCTGCAGCGCAAGGCGTCCGAGATCCGGCTGCTCGCGGCGCTCAACCACCCCGCCCTCGTCACCCTCTACGACGCGCACGACGGCGGCGACGACACCAACGGCCAGGCCTACATGGTGATGGAGCTCGCCGAGGGCCCGAGCCTGTCCGAGCGGCTCGCCGAGGGCCCGGTCGCGCCGAACGACGTCGCCTCGATGGCGGGCGACCTCGGCGAGGCCCTGCACACGGTCCACGCGGCCGGAGTCGTGCACCGCGACGTGAAGCCGTCGAACGTGCTGCTCGTCCCGAGCCCGCTGACCAGCCGCGAGTTCCGCCCGAAGCTGGCCGACTTCGGCATCGCCTCCCTCATCGACGCGACGCGGATCACCGCGCCCGGCACCCTCATCGGCACCGCCGCCTACCTCAGCCCCGAGCAGGCGCACGGCGACCCGGTCACCTCGGCGAGCGACATCTACTCCCTCGGCCTGGTGCTCCTGGAGTCGCTGACCGGCCGCCGCCCGTTCACGGGCTCGGCGATCGAGGTCACGCTCGCCCGCCTGCTCCGCGACCCCGAGGTCTCGGAGTCGCTCGGCAGCGGCTGGACCTCGCTCCTGACCGCGATGACGCGGCGCGAGCCCGGCGAGCGTCCCGCCGCGCTGCAGGTGGCGGAGTCGGCACGCCGCCTGATCGATCCGCGGCGCGACTCCCCGCCGGCGGCCATCGTCGTCCCCGACGTCCCCGCCACCCGGGTGATGTCCACGGAGCCGCTCGCCGAGACCGAGCCGATCACGCGGACGGAGGCGCTCGACCCGACCCGTCGGCTCGCGGCCGACGCGTACCCGGCCACGGAGGCGATCGCTCCGACGCAGCGCTTCACCGCGACCGAGCGGATCGCTCCGGCACCGCGGATCGCTCCGGCGCCGCGGACCGCTCCAGCGCCGCGCACGGCTCCGCTCCGCTCCGCGGCCGCCCCTCCGCAGCGCCGCGGCCCGAGCCCGTGGCTGATCGTGCTGGTGCTCGCGCTGGTCGCGGTCGCCGTCGGGCTCGCGATCATCCTGATCGACGGTCCCCAGTCGCCTCTGCCGCAGGTGGACGGCGAGCTGGGCGACCACCTCCGTCAGCTGCGCGAGAGCATCCGCTCGTGAGGGGCCTCCGACTGCGCGCCGCCGGCGCCGTGCTCGCCTCGGTCCTGCTGCTGAGCGGATGCTCCTCCGCGCCGCAGGGCATCGACGAGGGCACCGCCCAGACCCTCGACGACGCGGTGGTGGCCGTCGCCGAGAAGGCCTCGGCCGACGACTACCAGGGCGCTCTCACCGAGCTCGCCTCGCTGCAGTCGGCGCTCGACGCCGCGCTCGCCGAGGAATCCGTCAGCTCCGACCGCGCAGCGACGGTGCAGGCGCAGGTCGACGTCGTCCGCGGCGACCTCGAGGCCCTGATCGCGGGAGCCCCGGAGCCGGCGCCGGCCGAGACGACCGAACCGGCTCCCGAGGAGACGACCCCGGTCGAGGAGGAGCCGGAGGACACGCCGGCCCCCGTCGAGACCGAGGACGACCCCGCCCCCTCGCCCGAGGAGTCGGAGCCGGAGGAGACGCCGACCGAGCCGGAGGAGCCCGCGGAGGAGACCCCGGCCGCTCCCGGCGAGGACGCTCCGGGGAACAGCGGGGACGCTCCGGGGAACAGCGGCGACGCACCCGGGAACAGCGGGAACGCTCCCGGCAACGGCAACGGCAACGGCAACGGCAACGCGGGCGGCAACGGCAACGGCCCCGGCGCTCGCGGTGCGGCGACCGGCGTCGGCGCCCCCGCGGGCAGCGGTGCCGCGCCCGGGGCCGCGAAGGGCCCCGGCGGCCGCTAGAGCGCTACTCCTGCGTCGAGAGCACGGCGAACGCCGCGTCGAGCTCGACGTCCACGTCCGTGCCGTCCTCGCGGGTGACCTCCACCTCGAAGGCGTGGTCGGCGTCGTCGCTGCGCTCGGCCTCGGTGACGGTCCCGGAGCCGACGGCGCCCAGCGCCGCCTCGCTCGCGCGGGCCAGGTCGTCGCCGGTGAGGTCGTCCGGGTCCACGGCGGCGGCGGTCGGGTCGCCGGCAGGCACGCCGTCGTCGTCGGAGCCGGCCTGGAGGGCGCGGTCGTCGGGGTCGACGGACAGGACGGCGAAGGAGTCGTCGAGGCGCACCTCGTACTCGAGGCCGGCGTGGTCGGTCAGGTCCAGCTCGTAGCCGGTGGCGCCGTCGTCGTCGCGCTCGGCCGAGGTGACGGTCCCGCCGCCGATCTCGGCGAGCGCGGCCTCGCTCGCGCGGTCCAGGTCGCTGCCGGTGAGGGAGTCGGATCCCTCGAAGCCGTCGGTCGCGGCGTAGGCGATGCCCGTCCCGGCTCCGATCAGCACGACCGCTCCGGCGATCCCGGCGATGATCTTCGTCTTCTTCTGCACGATGGCTCCGTCCCGGCGCCGCTCGTCGACGCCTCCAGCACTCTCGCGGTCGGGCGCTGAAGGAGGCCTGAAGCGCCCGCTCAGCGGACGAGCGGCACCCGCACCTCGACCCGGGCGCCGCCCAGCGCCGAGTCGCCGACGACGACCCGTCCGCCGTGCGCCCGGGCGATCCCGGCGACGATCGCCAGGCCGAGGCCCGACCCTCCGGCGTCGCGCGCCCGGCCCTCGTCGAGGCGGACGAAGCGCTCGAGCACCCGCTCGCGCTCCGCCGCCGGGATCCCCGGCCCGTCGTCGTCCACCGCGAGCACCGCCTCCGCTCCGTCGATCCGGGTCGAGAGCGCCAGCTGCGAGGAGCGGTGCCGCACCGCGTTGTCGACCAGGTTCCGCAGCGCCCGCGAGAGCAGGGCCTCGTCGGCCACCGCCTGCACGGGCGAGATCCCGCTCGCGTCGACCCGGACTCCGGAGTCGCGCAGGCGCCGCACCTCGCCGAGGGCGAGGTCGTCGAGGTCCACCGGAGCCGCCGCCACGGCCAGGCGCGCCTCGTCCGCCCGGGCGAGCAGCAGCAGGCCCTCGATCAGCCCGCCGAGCCGCACCGACTCCTCCGCGACCGTCCTCGCCAGCCGGGCGGAGTCGAGCCGGTCCGGGTGCGCGAGCGCCACGTCCGCGGTCTGGCGCAGCGCGGCGACGGGGGAGCGCAGCTCGTGCGAGGCGTCCGAGACGAAGCGCCGCTGCCGCTCCTGCCCGCTCTGCAGCCGATCGAGCATCCGGTTGAGGGTGTGCGCCAGCCGGTCGACCTCGTCGCCGGAGCCGGGAGCGGCGATCCGGCGGTCCAGGGCGGAGGAGGTGACCGCCTCGGCCTCCGCGCGCATCCGCTCCACGGGGCGCAGCGCCCGGCCGACGACGCCGGCGCACACCACCGCCACCAGCGCGATCAGCAGCGGGACGGCGACCGCGAGCAGCCCGATCGTCGTGGACACCGCCTCCTCGCGGCCCTCGTCGGGCACGCCGACCACGACGAGGGAGTCGTCGTCGAGCTCGCGGGCGGCGACCACCACCGCCCCCTCGTCGTCCACGTCGACCGTGACCGGGTCGTCGCTCTCGGCCAGCGCGAGCGGAGGGAGGTCCTCCGCGTCCTCGCCCGCGGCGGTCACCCGCCCGTCGACCACGAGCTGGACCAGTCCCTCCGAGCCGCGGACGGCCTCCGGGCCGCCCTGCTCGACCAGCGCCGCGACCCGCTCCGCCTCGGCGTCGGCGGCGGAGGCGGCGCTCGAGGCGAGCACGGAGGAGAGGACCAGGACGAAGAGCACGCTCCCGAGGAGCGCGGCGGCGGCCACCACGGCGGTCGCGGCCGCGGTGATGCGGGTCCGCAGGCTCCGGCGGCTCACCCGGCCACCAGCGTGTAGCCCGCCCCGCGCCGGGTGCGGAGGGTGTCGCGGCCGAAGGGCCGGTCGATCTTGTTGCGCAGGGTGCGGACGTAGACCTCGACGATGTTCGGGTCGCCGTCGTAGTCGAAGTCCCAGACGGCTCCGAGGACGTCCCGTTTGGAGACGACCTCGCCCGCCCGCGAGACGAAGTACTCGAGGACGCTGAACTCGCGCGCGGTCAGCGGCACGGCGACTCCGCCCCGCTCGACGCTCCGGGACGCCGGATCCAGCACGAGATCGCCGACGACGCGCACCGTGGGCCGCTCGGCGGCTCCGCGGCGGATGAGGGCGCGCAGCCGCGCGACGAGCACCGGGAACGAGAACGGCTTGGTGAGGTAGTCGTCGGCGCCGGTGTCGAGGGCCTCGACCTGGTCGAGGTCGCCGTCCTTCGCGGTGAGCATCAGGATCGGAGTCCAGTCCTCGGCGGCGCGCAGCCGCTCGCAGACGCGGAAGCCGCTGACGTCCGGGAGCATCAGGTCGAGGACGATGGCGGCGTAGTCGGCCTCCTGCGCGTACCAGAGGGCGTCGGTGCCGGTGGTGGCGGTGTCCACGGCGAAGCCCTCGGCCTCCAGGCCCGTCTCGAGGGCGCGGAGCAGGTTGATCTCGTCGTCGACGACCAGGATGCGGATGGCGGCCTCCCCAGGGCTCGGCGCGCGGGGGTCCGCGCGAGCCCAGGCTAGCCGCGGCCCCGCTGAAGCCCGCCTGAAGCGCCGGCGGACCACCGCGTCCCGCCGAGGCGCCGGCTCCCCGCCGGGACACCGGCCGGAGCGCGGTGTCCCGGCGGGACGCGCGGCGCCCGGGCGCGGGTCACTCGTCGCGGTCGGTGTACTCGCCCTCGCCCTCGGCGGAGGTGCCCGCGGCGCTGGTGTCGACGTAGCTGCCCTTGTCGGCGGTGCTCTGCTCGTTGACCGAGGTGTCGACGTAGCTGCCCTCGGCCTCGCCGGCGGTGTGCGAGACGCCCTCCGTCGAGGTGTACTCGCCGCCCTCGGTGTCCTCGGTGCTCGTGCCCTCGGCGACGTGACGGCCGTGGCCGGCGGCGTGCTCGTCGTGACCCTCGTGGTGGTCGTGGTGCTCGTGACCCTCGTGGTGCTCGTTGTCGTGGTCGTGGTGGGCCATGGCGGCCTCCTCGCTTCGTCGCGTCGGTGCGCGGTCGGATCGACCGCGCTCGCTCCGAGACTTCTGCATCGGGGGCGGGGGTGCAAGACGTGGCGGCTGCACATCCGTGCCGCGCAACTCCTACCGGTGCCGGATCCGCCCGCCTAGCCTCCGAGGATGAGCAGACCCCCTCGCACCCGCTGGAGCGTCATCGGCCAGCTCGGACCGGCCTTCGACGACGGCGGTCCGATGCTGCTGGTCGAGGCC
Organism: Rathayibacter sp. VKM Ac-2762; assembly: GCF_009866585.1. Taxonomy (NCBI): domain Bacteria; kingdom Bacillati; phylum Actinomycetota; class Actinomycetes; order Micrococcales; family Microbacteriaceae; genus Rathayibacter; species Rathayibacter sp. VKM Ac-2762. The sequence continues at coordinate 3,306,401 of NZ_CP047419.1, forward strand.
CGATCGGCGTTCGGGCGCCGCCCGATGCACCGCGCCAAGGCGCAACTGCTGCTGTCGGCGCTCCGCCACCGCGCCCGCGAGCTCGGGGACCGCGCCGAGTACGTCCGCTCCGAGACCTTCGGCGAGGCCCTCGCCGGGCGCGACGACCTCGAGGTGATCGACCCGCCGACCCGCGGCGGCCGCCGCCTCGCCCGCAGGCTCGGCATGAGCGTCCTGCCCGGCCGCGGCTTCATCACGGCCGAGGAGGACTTCCGCGAGTGGGCGCTCTCCCGCTCGGGCAAGCGCCTGCTGCTGGAGGACTTCTACCGGTGGAGCCGCGAGCGCACCGGCGTGCTGATGCGCGGCGACCAGCCCGAGGGCGGCCGCTGGAACTACGACCACGACAACCGCCAGCCTCCGCCCAAGGGCGCCTCCCGGCTCGGCCTGCCGGACCCGTGGTGGCCGGAGGAGGACGACATCGACGAGGAGGTGCGCGCCGACCTCGCGCGCTGGGAGGCCGAGGGGGCGGTCCGCCTGGTCGGCGCCGACGGTCCGCGCCGATTCGCCGCGACGCCCGCCGAGGCCGAGGCGGCGCTCGCCGACTTCGTGTCGTCGCGCCTGGGCGACTTCGGGACCTACGAGGACGCGATGCTCTCGGGCGACTGGACGATGGCGCACTCGCTGCTCAGCGCCCCGATGAACCTCGGCGTGCTCGATCCGCGGACGGTCGTCGAGGCGGCCGAGGCGGAGTACGCCGCCGGGGGCGCGCCGATCGCGGCGACGGAGGGGTTCATCCGCCAGATCCTCGGCTGGCGCGACTACGTCTGGAACCTGTTCTGGCACCTCGGGCCGGAGTACCGGAACCGCAGCCGCGCGCTCGGCGCCTCCACGCCGCTGCCCGCCGGGCTGCTCGCGCTCGACCCGAGCGGCATCGAGGCGAACTGCCTGCACGAGACGCTCGACGACGTGCACCGGCACGGCTGGGCGCACCACATCCAGCGCCTGATGGTGCTCGGCAACTGGGGACTGCAGCGGGGGTGGGATCCGGCGGAGCTCAACGACTGGTTCGTGGACGTCTTCGTCGACGGCACGGAGTGGGTGATGCCCGCGAACGTGATCGGGATGTCCCAGCACGCCGACGGCGGCGTCGTCGCGACGAAGCCGTACGCCTCGGGCGGCGCCTACATCAACCGGATGTCCGACTACTGCGGCGGCTGCCGCTTCGACCCGAAGGTGCGCCTGGGCGAGAACGCCTGCCCGGTGACCGCCGGGTACTGGGCCTTCCTCGACCGGGCCGAGCCGGTCCTCCGCGGCAACCACCGGATGGCCCAGCCCCTCGCGGGCCTGCGCCGCCTCGCGGACCGCGGAGCGGTGGTCGACCAGGAGCGCCTGCGCGAGACGTACTGACGCGGGGCCGGCGGCGCGCCCGCCGCTACTCCGCGCGCACGAAGCGCGACACGGTGACCGCGACCGTCACCGCGGTCGTCCCCTCTACCGCCGCGAGCCGAGCGTCCAGCGCCTCGGGATCCACGTGGTGGGCACTCGGCCCCATCAGCACCTCGGCGCGCAGCTCGTCGACGCTCATCAGCACCGTCGTGTCCAGCTCGATGCGCTCCCCGAGCGCGAATCCCGCCAGCTGCTCGTCGAGCCGCTCCGCCTTGCCGGCGTCGATGCCGAGCATCCCGAACCGCTCGCGGATCTCGTGCAGGTGCCTCTCGCGCGGAGTGACGACGACGGCGACGCCGCCCGGACGGAGCACCCGCCGCATCTCCGGGGCGTTCCGCGGCGCGAAGACGGTGAGCAGCGCGTCGGCGGAGGCGTCGGCCAGCGGGAGGGGCTGCCAGAGGTCCGCGGTCGCGATCGCCGCCCGGGGGTGCGCGCGGGCGGCGCGGCGGGCGGCCGGGGCCGAGAGGTCCAGGCCCAGCCCGTCCGCCGCCGGACGCGCCTCGAGCACGGCCGCGAGGTACGCCCCGGTGCCGCAGCCCAGGTCGACCACGAGCCGTGCGCCGGCGGGGACGGCCGCGGCGACCGCGTCCTGGATCACCCGGTAGTGGCCGGAGCCGAGCAGGTCGGCGCGGGCCTGCACCATCGCCGTGGTGTCGCCCGAGGTCGCGTGCCTCCCGCGCAGCAGCGAGGCGTAGCCCTGGCGCGCGAGGTCGGCGCTGTGCCCGAGGGGGCAGCGGAGCGAGGAGGGGCGGGGGAGCGCGTCGGGGGCGAGCGCGCCGCCGCAGACCGGGCAGGCGAGGGCGGGCAGCACCGTCGATCCGGGTCGGGCGGCCGGATCGAACGCGCTCACTCCGCGCCGGGCGCGCGCGCCCGCATGGCGGTGACCGCCGCGTTCAGCGTCGCGATGGTCGGCACCGCGAACAGCGCTCCGGCGAGCCCGGCCACCTCGAGCCCGGTCGCGACTCCGAGCACCACGGCGAGCGGATGCACCTTCACGGCGGTCCCGAGGATGAGCGGCTGCAGCACGTGCCCCTCGAGCAGGTGCACCAGGATCACGACGCCGACCATCACCAGCGCGGCGACGGGCCCGCTGAACAGCAGCGCGACCAGCGCGGCGAGCGCACCGGTCACGATCGCGCCGAGGATCGGGACGAACGAGCCGAGGAACACCACGATCGCGATCGGCACGACGAGCGGCAGCTGCAGCGCGAGCGCGCCGATGCCGATGCCGACGGCGTTGATCCCGGCGACGCCGAGCTGCGCGATCACGAACTGGCTGAGGGTCCGCCAGCCGGCGGCGCCGCCGCGCTCCATCGCCGGGCGGGCGCGGCGGGGGAGGAGGCGGAGGAACCAGTGCCAGATCCGGCGGCCGTCGAGGAGCAGGAAGATCAGCGAGAACAGGGTGAGGAGGGTTCCGGCGAAGACCTCGGCCAGCTGGGAGCCGACGGCGAGGGCCCCGGACGCGATCGTCGACGCCTGCGCGTCGGCCCAGTCGACCGCGCGCTGCGCCCAGTCCGAGAGCTGGACGTCCGAGAACGACAGCGGCGGGCTCCGCAGCCACGCCTCGACGCCGTCGACCGCGTCGAGAGCGCGCTGCCCCACTCCGCTGAAGCCGGAGCGCGACTGCACGATCACCAGCCCGACGAGGCCGGTCAGCAGGAGGAGCATCAGGACGATCGAGACCAGGACCGCGAGTGGGCGGGGGAGCCGCAGGCGCTCGAGCCGGTTCCGCAGCGGGGTGAGGAGCGCGGTGAGCAGCAGCGCGATCAGCACCGGCACGACGATCACGGGCAGCAGCGAGACGAGGCGCACGAGGAGGTAGAGGAGCCCGGCGACGGCGAGGAAGCGCCACGACCAGGCGGCGGCGATCCGCATCCCGGTCGAGACGTCGCCCGAGGCGTCGTCCGGCGAGTCCGAGGGGGCCGGAGCCGGGACCGCTGCCGGGGGAGCGGCGTCCGCAGGCGGGGTCGTCGCCGTGCCGTGCCGCTCGTCGCGCGCTCGCCGTCCCCGCATGACCCCTCCGATCCTCTCGCAGTGTACGGCCGAGCGGCCGTCCGGGACCGGGAGGGAGCCCGGGGGCGCCGCGCCTGGCCGGATCAGGGCACCGGATGCACCGGCAACGGCTCGTCCGGAGGGCGGAACGCGCCGGATCGCGCCGTCTCCGCCCCGTTCCCCGCCTCGGCCGCGGGAGGCCGATCCGCGCCGGTAGCGTCGCGCGGGTCGATGCCGAGCGAGGAGGGCGACGGATGCTGGAGGCGGTTCTCGCGATCGCCGCGTGGTGCGCGGGCGCGGTGCTCGGCGTCAGCGGTGCCCTGAAGCTCGGCCGCGCGGAGCGGTTCCGGGCGAGCCTCGAGGCGCTCGGGGTCCCCCTCCTCCTCCGGCGCCGCGGCTGGTTCGCGGCCGCCTTCCCCGTGGTCGAGATCGTGCTGGGCGCCGCGGTGGTGCTGGCGCCCGCTCCGGCGCACCGTGCCGCCCTCGTGCCGGTGGTGCTCCTCGACGCCGTGTTCCTCGTCGTCGCAGTCCGCGCGGTCCGTGCGACCGAGGACGTCGACTGCGAGTGCTTCGGCGGGCTGGGCTCGGCGCGGATGACCGGACGCACCGTCGCGAGGAACGCGGTGCTGCTCGCGCTCGCGGTGGCCGGGGCGCTCGGCGGGCTCGCTCCGGCCGCGCTGCTCGGCGGCGGCGGTGCCTCGGCGGCGGTGTCCGGGCTCGCCGCCGCTCTCGCCGCGGTCTCGCTCGTGCTGGTGCGCGACCGCCGTGCGGCGTCGACGGCCGCTCGCGTCCGGGCGGCCGCCCGCCTGCCCGCAGCCGACAGGGAGTCCGCGCCGGGGCGCGCGCCCGAGGGCGACCTCTCGGCCGCCGACCTCGCGTTCGTCACGGTGGCCGGCGAGCTCCTGACGCTCGAGGAGCTGTCCCGCCCGGCGACGCACCTCGTCTTCTTCTCGCCCTCGTGCGCCGCCTGCCACGAGCTCGTCGAGCGCTTCCGCTGGTGGCCCCACGGCCTGCGCCCGGCCGAGGAGCTGCTGCCCGTCCTCCTCGGCAGCCGCGAGGACTTCGCGGTGCACGCCGTCTACGGGCCGCTCGTCGACCACGCCCTCTACGATCCGGAGGGCCGCGTCGCCGCCGCCCTCGGCCGAGCGGGGACGCCGGGCCACGTGCTGCTCACGCCCGAGCGTCCGCTCGGCGACGGCTGGACCTCGGGAGCCGCGTCGATCGAGGCACGCGTGCTCCGGCCCGGATTCCTCGCCGAGCTGGAGGCGGGCGGCCCGGACCCGGCTCCGGCGGCCGGCGGCGCGGTACCGGCGGGGTGACGACGGCCGGCGGGCGGAGCGGTGCCGCCGGGCTGTCGACGACCGACCGACGGCGGCCGGGCTCAGCGGCGCTCGAACTCGCCGGACATCGAGCCGTGCACGGGGTGGGCGGGATCGTCACCGACGGCGCGGGCGGGATCGTCGATCTCGACGGCGCGGGACGGGGGCTCCTCGTCGCTCGCGTCGAGGCCGAAGCCGTCCTCGAGCAGTTCCTGGGCGATGCGGCTCGAGAGGCCGCTCCTCTCGCCCGGTCCGGGGTCGCTCTCCGGGTCGACCGGGGCGGCGAACGCCTGCTCGAGTCCGGACGCCGGCATACCGGCGTCGTCGATCGAGTCGGCTCGCCCGTCGGAGGGTCCTCGTGCAGGTCTCGGCATGCGCCCGAGCGTAGAGGACCGGCCTCCGGAGGTCGACGCTCCGTCGCGCACTGCCGGGCCGCCTGCGCGCCTGGTCAGTCGTGCAGCGACCAGGAGTGGGGAGCGACCTGGACGCCGCCGACGGTCGCCGTCTCGTCGCCGATGTTCAGCGCGAGCCGCGCGGTGCGTCCCTCCGGGCCCTCCGCCACGAGCATCACGGCGGTGTTGGAGAGGTCGACCGTGCGGGTGCTCGCGCCGACCAGCCACGGGTTCCGTCGGCGGAACGCGACGACCTCCTGGTGGGCCCGGTAGGCCTCCCCGCCCGGCCACGCGGCGGGATCGGCCGGGAACTCCGGGCGGATCGCGTCGTCGCCGCCGATCCGCTCCTCCTTGACGCCGCGCAGGCCCCGCTCGTCGCCGGAGTAGATGCTCGGCACGCCGGCGACGAAGCCGAGGATCGCCGTGGCGTGGCCGTGGTGGCGCTCGTCGCTGACGGCGCTGGCGATCCGGGTCACGTCGTGGTTGCCGACGAAGGTGAGGGGCAGGAACTCGCGGACGAAGTCGTCGTGGCGCTTCAGGGACCAGGCCAGCTCGAAGAGGTTCGCCTCCTCGAGGGAGTTGCGGACGGCCTTCCAGAGCTCGTACTGCGTGACCGAGTCGAGCCCCGACTCCCGCACGTAGCCGGTGTAGTCGCCGTGGATGACCTCGCCGACGAACCACGCGTCGGGGAAGCGCTGCCGCACCGGGTCGATCGCCGCGTGCCAGGCCGCCGGCGCGACCGCGTACGCCGCGTCGAGCCGCCAGCCGTCGATGCCCCGCTCGAGCCAGTGCGCGAGCACGGAGGACACGTGCTCCGCGACCTCGGGGTTCCCGTTGTCGAGCTCGACCAGGGCGTCGTGCCCCTCGAACACGTCGACGCGGAGGCCGTCGACCTCCTGCGACCGCTCGCTGCGGGAGAAGCGCGCCGCCTCGGGGGAGCCCTCGCCGGCCGCGACCGCGGCACGCCACCAGGGGTGCTCCCGTCCCACGTGGTTGAAGACCCCGTCGAGCAGCACCCGGATCCCGCGCTCGCGGCACGCGGCGATCAGCGCGTCGAGGTCGGCCTCGTCGCCGAGGCGGGGATCGACCCGGAAGTGGTCGACCGTGTCGTAGCCGTGGGTGGAGGAGGCGAAGACCGGCCCGAGCAGCAGCCCGTTGCAGCCCAGCGCCAGCAGGTCGTCGAGCCAGGGGAGCAGGGCGCGGAGGCGGTGCTGCGGCTCGTCGTCCGGGCCCGGACCCTCCGAGGCGCTCGCCTCGGCGCCCGTGAAGCCGAGCGGGTAGACGTGCCACCAGATCGCCGTCGAGATCCAACCGTCCGTCTGAGCCATCGTGGCCGTCCTCCCGGCCCGCTCGGGCGCGGGCCGCCGTCACTGTAGCGAGGCGGGCTGGACCGGAGCCGCGCCCGCTCACGAGCCGGGCCGCAGGGCGGTGATCCAGGCCAGCACGGCGAGGCCCGCCCGCACGGAGGCGGGTGCCGTGACGGTGCAGACGAGCAGCGCGAGAGCCGCGCAGGCGAGCCCGGCCACCGCGCTCCTCCGCTCGCCCGCCCACCGCAGCGCCCGCACGGACGCGATCACCGCGGCGACCGCCACGGCGACGGCGGGGAGGGCCCAGAGCGGATGCACGGAGGACGCGAGCGCGAGCAGGCCCAGCGCGAGCGCGGCGAGGCCGGGCTCGTACGGCCGGCGAGCGGGAGGGTGCCGCCTGGGCGGCCGGGGGAGGGCCGCGTCGGCCGGAGCGGATGGAGGGAGGAGTGCCGTCGTCGTCATGAGCCGATCCTCGTCAGGCGGCGGACTCTGCGGAGAGGCGATCGGCGGATCGGTGGACGAGAGGCGCCGAGCGCCTCCTGTGGAGGGACCGACCGGCGCGATCGGCGTCGTTCCGGGCGTCTCGGGGCCGGAATCGCCGGAGATCCGGGGCGGGGCTGGTAGGTTACCGACGGTCCGACCGGTTGAGGACGTCCGTCCCCGGCCGAGGACGATCCATCGAAACCAGCTGTTCCGACAGCGAGAACGTCCTGGGAGGACACTCCATGGCTGACAAGTCGCTCAACCGCACCGAGCTCGTCGCGAAGATCGCCGCCGACTCCGGCCAGAGCCAGGCCGCCGTCAACGGCGTCCTCGACTCGCTCTTCACCACCCTCGCCGACTCCGTGTCGAACGACGTGAAGGTCACCATCCCCGGCTGGATCGCCGTCGAGCGCACCTCCCGCGCCGCGCGCACCGGCCGCAACCCGCAGACCGGCGAGACCATCCAGATCGCCGCCGGCCACTCGGTCAAGGTCTCCGCTGGCACCAAGCTCAAGGCCGCCGCGAAGTAGTCGCGCCCTCCGACACGGCCCCGGCACTGCGCCGGGGCCGTCGTCGTCCGCGGACGCGGCTGCCGATCAGCCGCGGAACGTAGGCTGGACCGGTGAATCGAACCGTCCGGATCGTCGGCCCTGCGCTCGTGCTCGTCGCCGCAGCGCTCGTCGCCCTCCTCGCGGCCCTGGCCTTCGGAGGGGGAGCCGCGGCTCCGCTGCTGAACGATCCCGGCCCCGTGGTCCGCTACGGCCTCCCGATCGCCAAGCTGGCCGTCAATCTCGGCGCCGCGGGCATGATCGGCTCGCTCGTGCTGACGCTGTTCGCGCTGAGCCCCCGCGCCGCCGCCGCCCGCGACGCCCGGTCCTCGTCCCGGTCTTCGACCGCTCACGCCTCCTCGCGCGGCGGCCAGTCCTCGCGCGGCGGCCAGGCCTCCTCCCGCGCCGGATCGACGCGGACCGCGGTCGCCCCCGCGCGCCCCGCGTCCGCCGAGGCCGCGCCCGAGCCGCGCACCGAGTTCTCGATCGCCCTCGACGTCGCCGCCGCCAGCGCCGCCTTCTTCGCGGCGGCCAGCGCGGTGACCGGGTTCCTCACCTTCCTCAACGTCACGCAGACGCCTCTGAGCCTCGACCGCGACTTCGGCACCAAGCTCAGCTACTTCATCGGCAGCATCGAGGTCGGCCAGGCCTGGCTCATCACGACCCTGCTCGCGGCCGTCGTCACCGTCCTCTGCTTCGCCGTCCGCAACCAGACCGCGCTCGTCTTCGTCACGGGCCTGGCCCTGCTCACGCTGCTGCCGATGGCGCAGCAGGGGCACGCGGCGGGAGCGAGCGGGCACGACGCCGCCGTCGCTGCGCTGGGCCTGCACCTCGTCTTCGCGGCGATCTGGCTGGGCGGCCTCATCACCGTCATCGCCCTGCGGCCCCTGCTCGGCGGCTCCCGCCTGCTGCCCGTGATCGAGCGCTACTCCAGCCTTGCGCTCGTGAGCTTCGTCGTGGTCGCGGCGTCCGGCTACGTCAGCGCCGAGCTCCGGCTCGCCACCCTCGACAACCTGCTCACCGGCTACGGGATCCTCGTGCTGGTCAAGGTCGCGGCGCTGGTCGCGCTGGGCCTGTTCGGCGTGCTGCAGCGCCGCTACCTCATCGAGCGGATGCGGAAGGCCGGCGGTGTCGGCGGCCGCAGCTTCTGGTGGCTCGTCGGCGCCGAGGTCGCCTTCATGGGGATCGCGTCCGGAGTCGCCGCGGCGCTCGCGCGCACCGCGACCCCGGTCGACCAGATCGCCGCGAGCCAGCTCACGGATCCGACCCCGGCCCAGCTGCTGACGGGCGAGCCCCTGCCGCCGCCCGCGAGCGCGATGAACTTCCTCACGCTCTGGAACATCGACCTGGTCTGGCTCCTGGTCTGCTCCTTCGCCATCGCGTTCTACGTCGCCGGGGTGGTGCGCCTGCACCGCCGCGGCGACCGCTGGCCCCTGCACCGCACGATCCTCTGGATCGCGGGCATGCTCCTCCTGGCCTACATCACGAACGGCGGGGTGAACGCGTACGAGAAGTACCTGTTCAGCGCCCACATGCTCTCGCACATGGTCCTCACCATGGCGGTGCCGCTGCTGCTCGTCCCGGCGGCACCGGTCACGCTCATCGCCCGCGCCGCCGCCCGCCGCACCGACGGCTCCCGCGGTGCCCGCGAGTGGGTGCTGCTCGCCGTGCACTCGCGCTTCGCCACCGCGATCTCGCACCCGATCGTCGCCGCGCTGCTGTTCGTCGGGTCGCTCTGGGGCTTCTACTACTCCCCGCTGTTCCGCTGGGCCACCACGGACCACATCGGCCACGAGTGGATGATCGTCCACTTCCTGATCACCGGCTACCTCTTCGTCAGCGTCCTGATCGGAGTGGACCCGAGCGTGCACCGCGTGCCCTACGCGATGCGCCTCCTGCTGCTGCTGGGCACCATGGCGTTCCACGCCTTCTTCGGCCTCGCACTGATGACGGGGGAGGGGCTGCTCCTCGCCGACTGGTACGGAGCGATGGGCTGGGGCACCTCCGCGCTCGCCGATCAGCAGGCGGCCGGCGGCATCGCGTGGAGCATCGGCGAGATCCCCACCCTCGCGCTCGCGATCGTCGTCGCGATGATGTGGAGCCGCTCCGACGCCCGCGAGACCAAGCGCCGCGACCGCCAGGCCGACCGCACCGGAGAGGCCGAGCTCACGGCCTACAACGACCGCCTGGCCGCCCTCCAGAAGCGCGGCTGATCCGCGCCCGGGCCCCGGGGTCCCGGCGGCCCGCGGGTACAGTGGAGCGGTGACTCAGCCGACCCTCTCCGACGAGCAGCAGCGGGTCTTCGACCTCATCGAGAACACGCGCGAGCACCTGTTCGTCACGGGTCGCGCGGGCACGGGCAAGTCCACCCTGCTCAACCACCTGAGCTGGAACACCGACAAGCAGATCGTCATCTGCGCCCCCACCGGCGTCGCGGCGCTGAACGTCGGCGGCCAGACCATCCACTCGCTCTTCCGACTGCCGATCGGCGTCATCGCCGACTCCGACCTCGACCAGCCGCCCGAGCTGCGCAAGCTCCTCAACACCATCGACACGCTCGTCATCGACGAGATCTCCATGGTCAACGCCGACCTGCTCGACGGGATCGACCGCAGCCTCCGGCAGGCGCGGCAGCGGCGCTCCGAGCCGTTCGGGGGCGTGCAGGTCGTCCTCTTCGGCGACCCGTTCCAGCTCGCACCCGTTCCCGGCGATCCGGAGGAGCGCGCCTACTTCGCCGACCGCTACCGCTCGCTGTGGTTCTTCGACGCCCTCGTCTGGCAGGAGGCGCCGCTGCGGATCGTCGAGCTCGGCCGGATCCACCGGCAGAGCGACGAGCGCTTCAAGTGGATGCTCAACGCGGTCCGCTTCGGCATGGTGACGAAGGAGATCGCCGACGTGCTGAACGCGGCGGGCGCGCGGACGCCTCCGGCCGACGACGCGATCACGCTCGCGACCCGCAACGACACGGTCAACCGCATCAACCAGGCGGCGCTCGCGCGGCTGAAGGGCCCGCTGAAGACCGCGTCGGCCGAGATCAGCGGCGACTTCGGCGGGCGCGCCTATCCGGCGGACCAGAACCTCGAGCTCAAGATCGGCGCGCACGTGATGTTCCTGCGCAACGACTCCGAGCAGCGCTGGGTGAACGGCACGATCGGCCGGGTGACGAAGGTCGCGGGGACGGTGTGGGTCGAGGTGGACGGCGAGGTCCACGAGGTCGAGCCCGCGACCTGGGAGCGCTACCGCTACTCCTACTCCGCCGCGACGAAGAAGCTGACCCGCGAGATCGTCGCCGAGTTCGCGCAGTTCCCGCTCCGCCTGGCGTGGGCGGTCACGATCCACAAGTCGCAGGGCAAGACCTACGACTCCGCCGTGGTCGACCTCGGGCAGCGCGCCTTCGCCCCCGGGCAGACCTACGTGGCGCTCAGCCGCATCACGAGCCTCGAGGGGCTCTACCTGACGCGGCCGCTCCGGCCGAGCGACATCATCGTCGACAAGGACGTGCTGCGCTTCATGTCCGAACGGCGAGCCGAGCCGGCCGCCGTCGCGGAGGCGTCCGCGGACTGACGCCCTGCGGAGGACGTGGGAGCAGGGGCCTCAGGCCGCCGCGCAGGTCCGGGCGAGATCGCGGAACAGCTCCGTCGTCAGCCGGTACGCCTCCGCGACCTCCGCGATGACCCGCTCGCGCTCCTCCTCGTCCCAGCCCGCGGCGTCGAGCTGCTCGCGGTAGGTGGCGCGGAAGGCCGACGGTGCGGCGATCTCGCCGAAGAGGAAGAAGCCGACGCCGTTGGTCTCGAAGCCGAACCGCCGCTGCAGCAGCCCGCGGACGATCGCGCAGCCGGAGAGGTCGCCGAGGTAGCGCGTGTAGTGGTGGGCGACGAAGCCGCCGCTCCAGCCCGAGGCCACAGTGCGGATCCGGTCGACGTAGGCGCTGGTCGAGGGCAGCGGGCGGATGCGCTCGCGCCAGTCCTCGCCGACGAGGAAGCGCAGGTCCTCCGCGATCGCGGGGAGCCGGGTGAGCTTGGCCGAGAGGAAGGGCTCCGCGACGGGATCGCCGGCCATGTCCTCCGCCACGGCCTCGAGGGCCTCGTAGACGAAGTAGTGCTGCGAGATGAGCGCGATGTAGTCGTCGCGGCTGCCGGAGCCGGTCATCAGCGAGGTCATGAAGGCGGCGCCCTCGTCGTCCGCGCCGGACTGCCCGATGCGCAGGCGCAGGGCCTCGGAGAACGGGATGACGTTCGACACGGTGGCCTCCCTCGGCGACTTAGGTCTGCCTTACCTTAGCCGAGCGGAGCCGCTGGGACCAGAGGCGTCAGTGCCCGTGTCCGCCGTCGACGACGGAGTGCATCATCCCGCCCATGTCGCCCGACCCGCCCGAGGAGGCGGCCATGGCGGGGGTGGCGAGGGCGGAGACGGTGAGCGCGCCGGCCAGGAGTCCGACGAGAGCTCGCGACGGCGAGACGGCCTTCTCCTCGACGCGCGGAGAGCGGAGCGAGACGGCCACCACGGCGACCGCGATCAGCTGGAGGACCGCGGCCGCCAGCGCGGGGAGGGGCTCGGCGAGTGCGCCGAGGGCCAGAGCGAGGGTGAACGCCGCCAGGGAGGCGACCGCGACGACCAGCGCGGAGCGCGGCACGACGATCCGGCCGCGCGCCAGGACGAGGACCGCCCAGAGGATCTCGACGGCACCGAGCACTCCGATCACCGGGGCCTGCACGCCTTCGCCGCCGGCGGCGAGCGAGAGGTGGACGAGCCCGGCGCCGAGTCCGGCGAAAGCGGCGTTGCAGCGGGCCACGGTGGTCATGGCGGCTCCTTCGCTGGATCGGGGAAGAAGAGGAGGCCCCGGATCGACACACCGCATCGTGTCGTCCGGGGCCGTTCAGTCCGTCCGCCGCGGAAAACGGCGGGCCCACGGCGGACGGAGTAGAGGGGGGCGGCGGGTGCCGCCCGGGTCAGGCGGTCGCGGCGGTGCGCGTCCTCGCCGTCTTCTCGGTGCCGAGTCCGACTCCCAGGAGCACCAGCGCGCTGGCCAGGTGCAGGAAGTGGTCGGCGGTGTTCAGCGCCAGCACGTTCAGAGCGGTGTCGACCAGGAAGAAGCCGACGATGCCGAGCAGCAGGTACACCGCTCCGACGGTCACGTTGACGGTCTTCGCCGCGGCGACGGTCGACAGGCCCGCGATCAGCAGGGCGCCTCCGATGAGCAGGTGGGCGATGTTGTGCAGCGGGTTCACCTCGAAGACGCCGAGCAGGAGCCCGCCTTCGGTCGAGAGGAACTGCACACCTCCGGTCACGACGAAGCCGAGGAGCCCGACGACGACGTAGACGGCTCCGAAGAGAGTCGCCAGCAGTCGATTGGGGGATCTGCGCATGGTCTCTTACCTCCTTCGAGCAGCGCCTCTGCGCTGTACTCCCTCTCTTCGTAACCCGGCGCCTGCCGGTTTGGGAACGGGGTGGACTCCGCCGGTCACGGTCAGGACACGAATCGCGATCGCGCGCTCAGCGGCCCTCTCCGGCCCGACGGAGCCCCCGTACAGTGGTGCCGTTCGCAGACGACGGGGGAGTCGCACGGCATGGGATCTCGCAGACGGACGCGGACGGGACTGCTCGTCGTCCCGGTCCTCGTGCTCGCACTGGCCGGCTGCACGTCCGCCGCCGCCTCGCGCGTGGCGGAGGCGCCCGCGCAGGCGGCGTCGGAGGAGCTCGCCTCCGCCCTGTCGGGGTTCCTCGACGAGACGGTCGGCGTCGCCGGCGCGACCGGAGCGGTCGCCGGGGTCTGGTCGCCGTGGGGCGGCAGCTGGGAGGGCGCGGTCGGCTGGGAGTCGGACGAGCGCACCACCGCCCTCACCACCGACGCGCACCTGCGGCTCGGCACCGGCGGCACCGAGGCGATGACCTGCGACGTGGTCCTCGCCCTCGCCGACTCCGGCCGGGTCGACCTCGACGCCGACGTCGGCGAGACGCTGCGCTCCCTGCCCGGCATCGACGGGCTCACCCTGCGCGAGCTCTGCGCGCACACCTCCGGCCTGGCCGACTTCCGCTCGGCGCTCTGGCCGACCGTGCTCCAGAACCCCCCGCGGCAGTGGCCGACGCTCGAGCTGCTCGCCGCGGCCCAGGTGCGCGGTGCCTCGGCCGAGCCCGGAGCGGCGTGGTCCGACTCCGCCACCGGTCCGCTGCTCGCCGGCATCGTCGCCGCGCAGGTGACCGGTCGGAGCATCGGGGAGCTCTACGACCAGTACGTGGTGCCGCGGTACGGGCTGCGGAGCACGGAGCTGCCCGGCGCCTCCGAGGTCGACCTGCCCGCTCCGTCCCCCCGCGGCTACGCGGTCGCGCTGGACCCGGCGACCGGGGAGAAGCGCTGCGACGTGCGCCTCGACGTCACCGCCGCGTCCCCGTCCGCCCTCGGCGCCGCCGGCGGAGCGCTGACCGATCTGGAGGACCTCCGGCGGCTGGCGACGGGTCTCGCGGCCGATCCCGCGGGCGACGCCATGTGGCAGGACCCGGTCGTCCAGGGCCAGGGCCGCGCCGACTACCTCCGCGCCGCGCTCGGCGGGCACGAGGCGGGACCCCTCCGCGGCTTCTCGGGCCTCGCGCCCGGCTTCGTCACCGCGGCCTACTCCGACCCGGTCTCGGGCCTGACCGTGGCCGTCTCGATCAACAGCTCGACGCCCGGCGGCGACTTCGCCGCGACGGTCGCCCGCACGCTGGCCGCCATCGCGGTCGAGCAGGGAGCCGCGGCGGGAGCCGAGGGCCTGCCCCGGCTCCCGTGGACGGCCGACGGCGAGCGCGGCGCCGTGCAGGGGACCCCGACGCGCTGCTGATCCGACGGCGCCCTACTCTGGTGCCATGCCGATCACTCCCGACACCAAGGACTGGACCTGGGTCCTCGAGCGCCCCTGCCTCGAGTGCGGTTTCGACGCCTCGCTCGTCGACGCCGACGAGGTCGCCGAGCTCATCCGCGAGAACGCCGCCGCCTGGCCCTACGTGCTCGACCGCGACGACGCGGCGGGCCGGCCCGACGACGAGACCTGGTCGCCGCTCGAGTACGCCGCGCACGTGCGCGACGTGCACCGTATCTACCGCACCCGCGTGCAGCTGATGCTCGCCGGCGACGACCCGCTCTACCCCAACTGGGACCAGGACGTCACCGCCGTGGAGGAGCGCTACGACCAGCAGGACCCCGCGACGGTCGGCCGCGAGCTGGTCGAGGCGGCCGAGCGCATCGCCGAGGTGTTCGACTCCGTCGCCGGCGCCCAGTGGCAGCGCCGAGGCCGCCGCAGCGACGGCGCGGCGTTCACGGTCGACACGATCGCCCGCTACTACCTGCACGACGTCCAGCACCACCTGCACGATGTGCAGGGCTGAGCTCAGGTGTCGATGAGCTGCGGATTGAGGAACGAGAGCGTCCGCGCGTAGGCGAGCGCCGCGGAGGCGGGGCTGACCGCGTCGCGCAGGTTGCCGTTCGCGAAGTGCCGCTGCGTGTCCGGGTAGGTGTGCGCCGTGACCGGCGTCCCCGACTCCTTCAGCCGTCCGACGAACGACTCCGGGTCGTCGCCCGCGGGCCACTCGTCGCTCTGCGCGTAGTGCAGGAGGGTGGGGCACGGGACCAGCACGTGCTCCTCCGCACCGAGGGTGGCGTAGTACGCGACCACCGCGTCCACGAGCCCGGTGCCCGCGGCGAGCAGCCCGAGGCGGCCGCCGAAGCCGAAGCCGATGACGGCGCTGCGCGGTGCCCCGGCCGCGACTCCGGTGCCGACCGCCTCGGCGACGGCGGCGAGGGTGCGGTCCTGCGCGGCCATCGCGGCGAGGTCGCGCGCGTCCTCCGGGGCGAGCGTGGCCCAGCCGTCGTAGAGGTCGGGCACGAGCACGTGGTAGCCGTGCTTCGCCACGGCCTCGGCGAACGGCTCCAGCCACGGCAGGCGCCCGAAGACGTCGTGCAGCACGACCACCACGGGCCGGCCGGGGTGCCCGTACTCGAGGGCGACGCCCGGCGACGGGATCTGGACGAGCTCTGTCACCCCTCCACCCTGCCCTCTGCGTCCCGCGATCACGCGCGCTGCCACTGATCCGCCCGGCGTGTCGCGTCGGAACGCCGCTCGGGCGCCTCACCGCTCCGCGCGGCCGTGCGGCTCCAGCGGCAGGACGACCTGCTCGCGCAGGTGCTCGTAGACGACCGAGGTGCGCACGTCGGCGACCTCGCGGCGCTGCGTCAGCTCGTCGATGACGAAGGCGTAGAGGTCCTGGTTGTCGCGGACGGCGACGTGGATGATGAAGTCCTCCGAGCCGGAGGTGACGAACACGCCGACCGTCTCGTCGAGGCCGGCGACCCAGTCGCGGAAGGCCTCGATGATCTCGCGCGACGGCGGACGGATGCGGACCGCGATCAGCGCCTGCACGCCGCGCCCGAGGGCCGCGAAGTCGAGAGTGAGCGTCGCGCCGGTGATGACGCCGCGGCGCCGGAGGCTCCTCGTGCGGTCGAGGGCGGTGGTGGGCGAGACGTGCACGGCGGCTGCGAGGTCCCGGTTCGTGATCCGTGCATCCGACTGCAGGACCTGCAGGATCCGGACGTCGAGTTCGTCGAGTGCCGCTCCTGGGCCGTTCTGCTGGTCGTTCATACGGAGATCCTGCCGCAGGGGACCCCTCCTGCCTACTCTTCGTGACGTCACTTCGCACGAACCGAGGAGCAGCATGACCATCCCCGCCCCCGACGCCGTCGGCTTCCACCCCGACGAGATCGACACCGCCGCGCCCACCCGCTCGGCCCGCCTCAAGTGGGTGGTCGTCGTCGACGAGTCCCTCCCCGCCGGTCGCGCCGTGAACGCCGCGATCTGCGTGGGCGCCGCGACGGCCGCGCACGTCGCGGGACTGCTCGGACCGAGCCCCGCCGACGCGTCCGGATCGCTGCATCCCGGTCTGCCGTGGGCCGGCTGCACGGTCCTCGCCGCCGACGCGGCCACCCTGCTCGCGATCCGCGCGAAGGCCGAGGCGCACGAGGGGACGTTCGTCGCCGACATGCCCGCGTCGGCGCAGGCCACCCGGGTGTACGACGAGTACCGGGAGGCGGTGGCGGCGAGCGGCTCCGACGAGCTGCAGTACCTCGCGGTCAGCCTGGTGGGGCCGAGGAACCGGATCGACAGGATCGTCGGGCGACTGCCGCTGCTGGGCTGACGGACACCGCGGGGCTGCCGAACGCAGCTGCGCTGCCGTACGCCGCTGCAGCGCCGGAGGAGGAGCCGCTCGCATCGGGCCGGAGGACCGGCCGCAGACGAGGGGAGAGGAGAGCGAGTGACGGGAATCGAACCCGCGCCATCTGCTTGGGAAGCAGAAGTTCTACCATTGAACTACACTCGCGCGACGCCACTCGGGCGCACCAGGACATCGTAGCAAGGCCCGGAGCCGGCCCACGCCCCGGGGTCGCGCCACGCCCTAGGATCGCAGCGTGCTCCTCTCCGACCGCGACATCTCGCTCGAACTCGCCTCCGGCCGCGTGGGGCTCGCCCCGCACGATCCGTCGATGCTGCAGCCGTCGTCCGTCGATGTGCGCCTCGACCGCTTCTTCCGGTTGTTCGACAACCACCGCTACCCGTACATCGATCCGGCCGAGGACCAGCCCGAGCTGACCCGCCTGGTCGAGACGCCGCAGGGCGAGCCGTTCATCCTCCACCCGGGAGAGTTCGTGCTCGGCTCGACCTACGAGGAGGTGTCCCTGCCGGACGACATCGCGGCGCGCCTCGAGGGCAAGAGCTCGCTCGGACGGCTCGGGCTGCTGACCCACTCGACCGCCGGGTTCATCGATCCGGGCTTCACCGGCCACGTCACCCTCGAGCTCAGCAACGTCGCGACGCTCCCCATAACGCTCTGGCCGGGGATGAAGATCGGCCAGATGTGCTTCTTCCGCCTCAGCTCGCCCGCCGAGAAGCCCTACGGCTCGGCGGAGTACAGCTCGCGGTACCAGGGCCAGCGCGGTCCGACCGCGTCGCGGTCGGCGCTCAACTTCCACCGCACGGACGTCTACACCGACTGACGCCGGCGCAGAGATCAGGGCGTAGGGGTCAGCCCAGCAGGCGGGGGAGCTGCAGCACGAGCCAGGGGGAGAACGCCCAGGGGGTCGAGCGGACGGCGGCGAGCGTCGCCTCGGCGTCGACCCACTCGTAGTCCATGACCTCGTCGAGGCGCGGATCGAGGGCGTCGCGGCTCGACAGCGTCGCCGTGTAGACGGGGCAGATCTCGTTCTCGACGACGCCGGACGCGTCGACCGCGCGGTAGCGGAAGTCCGGCAGGGCGACCTCCAGCGTGGCCAGCCGGGCGCCGAGCTCACGCTCGGCCCGGCGGACGACGGCGTCCTCGATCCGCTCGCCCGGGGCGGGGTGCCCGCAGAAGGAGTTGGTCCAGACGCCCGGCCAGGTGCGCTTCTCGAGCGCGCGGCGGGTCACCAGCAGCGCGCCGTCCGGGGAGAAGACGTGGCAGGAGAACGCGAGGTGCAGGGGGGTGGCCGTGTCGTGCACGGTCGCCTTGTCGGCGACCCCCACGGCGTTCCCGGCCTCGTCGAGGAGGACCACCTGCTCGATCCGGTCCGTCTGCACAGTGGCGGCTGGCGAAGTCATACCCGCAAGTCAAGCACGCCGCAACACATCAGCCGGCTTATCGTCCTGGTTCTCCCCTTTGTTAGCCTTCCCCCGTGGATACGCGCGACCCCGTGGTTCTGTCCCGGTTGAGGCAGGAGCACGTCGATGCCGTCCTGGACAGGTTCTTCTCGTTGGCGAGGTCCCGGGCGGTGCGTCTCGGACCCCGCTACCTGACCCTCTGGCAGACGCTGGAGGCCAACACCCGCGGCGGCAAGCGCTTCCGCCCGCTGATGGTGATCTCGGCGTACGAGGCCCACGGCGGCCAGGATCCGGAGGCCGCCGCCCATCTCGGCGCGGCGTTCGAGCTGCTGCACACCGCGCTGATCGTGCACGACGACGTGATCGACCGCGACTTCGTGCGCCGCGGCGGCC
Source organism: Rathayibacter sp. VKM Ac-2762 (assembly GCF_009866585.1). Lineage (NCBI taxonomy): Bacteria > Bacillati > Actinomycetota > Actinomycetes > Micrococcales > Microbacteriaceae > Rathayibacter > Rathayibacter sp. VKM Ac-2762. Next base: position 3,324,858 of record NZ_CP047419.1, read on the forward strand.
CGAACGTCTCGGGCAGCTACCGCGACGAGGCGACGACCGCGGGCCTCTCCATCCCGATCGCCGAGCACCGGGGCACCTCGGTGGCCGTGATCGCCGGGGACCTCGCCCTCACCGGCGCCCACCGCCTCGTCGAGGGCGTCGGCGCCTCCGACGGCGTGCGGGCCCGCCTGCTCACCCTGCTCGACGAGGCCGTCTTCGCCTCCGCCGCGGGTGAGCTGGCCGATGTGGACTTCTCCCTCATGCCGGGCATGCCCTCGGTCGACGAGGTGCTCGAGATGGAGCGCCTCAAGACGGCCGTCTACTCCTTCGAGGCGCCGCTGCAGGCCGGAGCGATCCTCGCCGGGGCCTCGGACGCCGCGGTGGACGCGCTCGGCGAGTTCGGCCGCTGGATCGGCATCGCCTACCAGATCGTCGACGACCTGCTCGGCGTCTTCGGCTCGGAGGGGCAGACCGGCAAGACCACGCTGGGCGACCTCCGCGAGGGCAAGCGCACCGTCCTCATCGCCCACGCGGCCGGCACGGACTGCTGGCCCGACATCGAGGCGCTGATCGGCGACGAGCACCTCGCGCCCGAGACCGCGGAGAAGGTGCGCGGCATCCTCGAGGAGTGCGGCGCCCGCAGCTACGCCGAGGGGCTCGCGAACCAGTTCGCCGACCGCGCCTGGGCGGCTCTGGAGACGCCCGCGGTGTCGGAGGCGTTCCGCAACGAGGTCCGCCCGCTCGTGGCCAGCGTGGTCGGGCGCACCCGATGAGCGCTGTCCGCCACGCGCGGATGCGCGCGACGATGCGCTCCGCCCGGCCGTGCCCCCGTACGGTGGCACGATGAGCCGCCAGAGCGAACTGTACGACCGCGTCGCGCACGAGTCGTCCGCGCAGGTGATCCACCGCTACTCCACCTCCTTCGGGCTGGCCACGCGCCTGCTCGCTCCGGGCGTCCGCGAGCGGGTGGAGGACGTCTACGCCCTCGTGCGCGTCGCCGACGAGATCGTCGACGGCGTCGCCGAGGAGGCCCGTCTCGACCGGGCCGCGGTGGAGGAGTCCCTCGACGCCTTCGAGGCCGAGACCGAGCGCGCGCTCGCCTCCGGCTACAGCTCCAACCTTGTGATCCACGCCTTCGCGCGGACCGCGCGGGCGACCGGATTCGGCACCGAGCTCACCCGGCCGTTCTTCGCGTCGATGCGCGCCGACCTCCGCGAGACCGAGCACACCCCCGAGTCCTTCGAGGCCTACGTCTACGGCTCCGCCGAGGTCGTCGGGCTGATGTGCCTGCACGTGTTCCTCGCGGCGCCGGACGCGGGGCTCGTCTCCGAGGCCGCCCGCGAGCGGCTCGTGGCCGGAGCCCGCCGCCTGGGCGCCGCGTTCCAGAAGGTCAACTTCCTCCGCGATCTCGCCGCCGACGTCGACGGCCTCGGCCGCAGCTACTTCCCCGGAGTCGACCCGCGGGCGTTCTCCGAGCGCGACAAGGCCTCGCTGCTCGCCGACCTCGACGACGACCTCGCCGAAGCCGCCGCCATCGTGCCCGAGCTCCCGCGCTCGAGCCGGCGCGCGGTCCTGCTCGCCCACTCCCTCTTCGCCGCCCTGGCCGACCGGATCCGCGCGACGCCCGCCGAGGAGCTCCTCCGCGCCCGCGTCAGCGTGCCCACGGCCGCCAAGGCGGCGCTCGCGGCGAAGGCGGCCGTGTCGACGCTGGGCCCGCGCCTGGGCCCCGGCCCCGTCCGCGCGACCCGCTCGAGGACCGGCCCGCACCGCGCCGTCGTCATCGGCGGCGGGATCGGCGGGCTCGCCTCCGCCGCGCTGCTCGCGCGCGACGGCTACGACGTGACCCTCCTGGAGGCGCGCGAGGCCGTCGGCGGCCGCGCCGGCTCGTGGGAGCACGAGGGCTTCCGCTTCGACACCGGTCCCTCCTGGTACCTGATGCCCGAGGTGTTCGACCACTTCTTCCGCCTCATGGGCACCAGCGCCGAGGAGCGCCTCGACCTCGTCACGCTCGACCCCGGCTACCGGGTCTACAGCGAGGGCGTCGACGAGCCGATCGACGTGCTCGCCGACCTCGAGTCGAACCTCGCGCTCTTCGAGAGCATCGAGCCCGGAGCGGGCGAGCGGATGCGCGCGTACCTCGACTCCGCGCGCGACACCTACGAGATGGCCAAGCGCCGCTTCCTCTACACGAGCTTCTCCTCCTTCCTCCCGCTGCTGCGCCGCGACGTGCTCAGCCGGACCGGGAGGCTCGGCCGCCTGCTGCTCACGCCGCTCGACACGTTCGCGGCGACGGCGGTCACCGACAACCGGCTGCGCCAGATCCTCGGCTACCCGGCCGTCTTCCTCGGCTCCTCGCCGTTCGCCGCGCCGAGCATGTACCACCTGATGAGCCACCTCGACCTCGCCGACGGCGTGCTCTACCCGATGGGCGGATTCACGAAGCTGATCGAGGCGGTCGCCGACGTCGCCGAGGAGGCCGGCGTCACCGTCCGTACGTCCTCGCCCGCGACGCGGATCCTCACCGCCCGCTCGCCCCGCGGCCGACGCCGCGGCGCCGAGGTCGTCGGAGTCGAGTTCACGGGCCCCGACGGCACGGAGCGGATCCCCGCCGACCTGGTCGTCAACGCCTCCGACCTCTTCACCACCGAGCAGTCGCTCCTCCCCGAGGAGCTGCGGACCTACCCGCCCGCCTACTGGGAGAAGCGCGAGCCCGGCCCGAGCGCCGTCCTCGTCCTCCTGGGCGTGCGCGGGGAGCTGCCCGAGCTCGAGCACCACACCCTGCTCTTCACGAAGGACTGGCGCGACAACTTCGACAAGATCTTCGGCGAGCACCCGACCGTCCCCGATCCCGCGTCGATCTACGTCTGCCGCCCGAGCGCGACCGACGCGAGTACGGCTCCGGAGGGGCACGAGAACCTGTTCGTGCTCGTGCCGATCCCGGCCGACACCTCGATCGGCCACGGCGGAGTCGACGGCGCGGGCGACGCGCGCGTCGAGGCCATCGCCGACCAGGCCATCGCGCAGATCGCGTCCTGGACCGGCGCGACCGACCTGGCCGAGCGGATCGTCGTCCGCCGCACCATCGGCCCGGCCGACTTCGAGAGCGACCTCGGCGCCTGGCGCGGCTCGATGCTCGGACCGGCCCACGTCCTCTCGCAGAGCGCCTTCTTCCGCGCCGGGAACGTCAGCAGGCACGTCGACGGCCTGCTCTTCGCCGGCAGCTCCACGATCCCCGGCATCGGCCTGCCGATGTGCATCATCAGCGCCGAGGTCATGCTCAAGCGCGTGCGCGGCGACGTGTCGACCGAGCCGCTGCCCGTGCGGGTGGCGCCGTCCGCTCCGGTCGCGCCCGTCGCCGTGGGGGAGTAGGCGTGGGGATCCTCTACCTGCTCGCGCTCCTCGTCTCGATCACCGGGATGATCGTGCTCGACCGCCGCTTCCGGCTGTTCTTCTGGGCGGACGCGCGACGCGCGGCGATCGTGCTGCCCGTGGGAGTCGCGTTCTTCCTGGTCTGGGACCTCGTGGGGATCGGCCTGGGCGTCTTCTTCCGCGGAGAGACCTCCTACATGACCGGCCTGCAGATCGCGCCGGAGCTCCCGGTCGAGGAGGTCCTCTTCCTCACCCTGCTCTGCTACCTGACGATGGATGTGCACGGCTTCCTCTCGCAGCGCGTCTCCCGGCGAGCGGAGGCGCGCGCGTGACCTACCTCCTCCTCAACGCCGTGTTCCTCGCGGTGGTGCTGGTGCTGCTGCTGCTCGCGCTGCGCCGACGCGTCCTGCGCCTGCCCGCCGTCCTCGGCACCCTCGCCGTGCTGCTGGTGATGACCGCCGTGTTCGACAACATCATGATCGGAGTGGGCCTGCTGGTCGCCTACGACGACGACCTGATCTCGGGCATCCGGATCGGTGTTGCTCCGATCGAGGACTTCGCCTACGCGATCGCCGCGGCCCTCGCCCTCCCGGCGCTCTGGGTGCTCCTGCCCTCGCGTCGTCGGAGCGAGCCGTGAACCGGCTGCGCGCGCTGTTCGTCTCGAGCCGCCCGCTGAGCTGGGTCAACACCGCCTACCCGTTCGCGGCGGCGTACCTGCTGACCACCCGCGAGATCGACCTCGCCTTCGTGCTCGGCACGATCTACTTCCTCATCCCCTACAACCTCGCGATGTACGGGATCAACGACGTCTTCGACTACGAGTCCGACCTGCGGAACCCCCGCAAGGGCGGCGTCGAGGGCGCCGTGCTCGACCGGAGCGAGCACCGAGCGACGCTCATCGCGGCGGTGGCCACGAACGTGCCGTTCCTGGTGGCGCTCGTGCTGCTCGGGTCCCCGGTCTCGTGGCTGGTCCTCGCGATCAGCGTCTTCGCCGTGATCGCCTACAGTGCGCCGGGGCTCCGCTTCAAGGAGCGCCCGTTCGTCGACTCGCTGACCTCGGCGACCCACTTCGTCAGCCCGGCCGTCTACGGGATCGCCCTCGCGGGCACCGTGGTCACCGGACCTCTGGTGGCGCTCCTCGTGGCGTTCTTCCTCTGGGGGATCGCGAGCCACGCCTTCGGCGCGGTGCAGGACATCCTGGCCGACCGCGCGGGCGGCATCGGCTCGATCGCGACCGTGATCGGAGCGAAGGCGACCACGCGCTTCGCCATCGCCGCCTACATCGCGAGCGGCCTGCTCCTGCTCCTGCTGCCCTGGCCGGGGACCCTCGCGGCGATCCTCGCGGTGCCGTACGCGGTGAGCATCTGGCCGTACCGGTCGCTCGAGGACGCCGAGGCGGAGCGGGCGAACGCGGGCTGGAAGCGCTTCCTCGCGCTGAACTTCCTGACCGGCTTCCTCGTCACGCTCCTGCTGATCGTGTTCTGGATCGCCACGGTCTGATCCTCGGCCATGGCGCGCAGGGAGGGGCCTCGCCAGCGTCTCCGCGGGCCGGGCCTCGTCAGTCCCGGCGGGCGGGCGGAGCGAGCCGCGGCTCCGGCACGACGGGGGCGGTGGCCGGCGGGCGGCGCACCGGCAGGAGCAGCACCAGTCCCACGGCGAGGACGAGGACGAGCCCGAGGATGCCCCAGTACTGCACGTTCGCCTCGCCGCTGCCCGAGAGGGCCGCGGCGATCGAGACGGCGGCTGCGAAGGCGGCGGGCGCGAGGAACGAGGCCGCCCGCCCGGTGGTCGCGTAGAGGCCGAAGATCTCGCCCTCGCGTCCCTCCGGGATGAGGCGGGCCAGGTAGCTGCGGCTCGCCGACTGCGCCGGGCCGACGAACAGGCACAGCAGCAGGCCGAAGATCCAGAACACCGTGCTCCCCCCGTCGTGCAGGACGAAGACGGCGGTGCCGCAGACGACCAGGCCGATGAGCGAGGCGACGATCACGGCCTTGGGGCCGATGCGGTCGTCGAGCGCACCGACCGAGATGGTCGCCACTCCGGCCACGACGTTCGCGGCGATGGCGAACAGGATCACCTCGCCGGCGTCGAAGCCGAAGGTGCCCTGCGCCAGCACGCCGCCGAAGGTGAAGACCCCGGTGAGCCCGTCGCGGAACACCGCGCTGGCGATGAGGAAGGCCACGGTGCTGCGGCTCTCGCGCCAGAGGGCGGCGACCTGCGCGAAGAGCGCGCGGTAGGAGGCGATCACGCCGACGCGCTCCGCCCGGCTCGCGCGCGCCGGCGTCTCCGGCACCGCGACCAGCACCGGAAGGGCGAAGACGGCGAACCACACGCCGGCGACCAGGATCGAGACGCGCACGTCGAGGCCGTCGTCCCCCGTCACTCCGAAGAGCCCGACCTCGGGCGAGATGAAGCCGAAGTACACGATCAGCAGCAGGACGATCCCGCCGACGTAGCCCATGCCCCACCCGAAGCCGGAGACGCGGCCGATGGTCGCCCGGGTCGAGACCTGGAGGAGCATCGCGTTGTAGTTGACGCTCGCGAACTCGAAGAAGACCGTGCCGACCGCGAGCAGTCCGAGTCCCAGCCAGAGGAGGGCCGGGTCGGGGCGCACGAGGAACATCAGCAGGATGCAGAGGACGACGACGGAGGAGTGGATCCCCAGCCAGAGCCGGCGGCGCCCGCCGAGGTCGGCCCGGCGGCCGGTGATCGGCGCGATCACGGCGACGACCACGCCGGCGCCGGCGAGGGACCAGCCGAGCGCGGCCGAGACTCCGCTCGAGGTGCCGAAGAGCCCGTCGGTGGTCAGGTAGACGGTGAAGACGAAGGTGGTCACCACCGCGTTGAAGGCCGATCCGCCCCAGTCCCACAGGCCCCAGGCGAGGACGGGCCAGCGGCCGGTGCGCGTCGTCATGGGCCCACCGTAGGGGGAGGAGGTGAACGGCCGGAAGCGGCGGGACCCGCGAGTCTGAGAGTTGAGCCGATGCGACTCAACTTCTCGCCTCCGGACTTGACGCGAGACGACGGATGCGTAAACTTGAGCGTGTGGGGCTCAACTCCCGCAGAGGATTCCGCACCACCCGTCAACTGACCGGCAGCCGCCCGCGCGACGCCGATCGCGAAGGAGAACAACGCATATGTCCCGTGCCGTAGGCATCGACCTGGGAACCACCAACTCTGTCGTGGCCGTCCTCGAGGGAGGCGAGCCCACCGTCATCGCCAACGCCGAGGGCTTCCGCACGACGCCGTCCGTCGTGGCGTTCACCAAGGACGGGGAGGTGCTCGTCGGCGAGACCGCGAAGCGCCAGGCCGTCACCAACGTCGACCGCACCATCGCGTCGGTCAAGCGCCACATGGGCACCGACTGGACCTTCGGCGTCGAGGACAAGAAGTACACCCCGCAGGAGATCTCGGCCCGCATCCTGGGCAAGCTCAAGCGCGACGCGGAGCAGTACCTGGGCGACAAGGTGACCGACGCGGTCATCACCGTCCCGGCCTACTTCAACGACGCCGAGCGCCAGGCGACCAAGGACGCCGGCGAGATCGCCGGACTCAACGTCCTGCGCATCATCAACGAGCCCACCGCGGCCGCGCTGGCCTACGGCCTCGACAAGGGCAAGGAGGACGAGCTCATCCTCGTCTTCGACCTCGGCGGCGGAACGTTCGACGTCTCCCTCCTCGAGGTGGGCAAGGACGACGACTTCTCGACCATCCAGGTCCGCGCGACCTCGGGCGACAACCGCCTCGGCGGCGACGACTGGGACCAGCGCGTCGTCGACCACCTGGTCAAGCGCTTCAAGGACTCGACCGGCGTCGACGTCTCGAAGGACAAGATCGCTCGCCAGCGCCTCAAGGAGGCCGCGGAGCAGGCGAAGAAGGAGCTCTCCTCGAGCACCTCGACCAGCATCCAGCTGCCCTACCTCTCGCTCACCGAGAACGGCCCGGCGAACCTCGACGAGACGCTCACCCGCGCCAAGTTCGAGGAGCTCACCAGCGACCTGATCGAGCGCACCCGCAAGCCCTTCACCGACGTCATCGCCGAGGCGGGCGTCAAGGTCGAGGACATCGCTCACGTGGTCCTCGTCGGCGGCTCGACCCGCATGCCGGCCGTGGCCGAGCTCGTCAAGAAGCTCACCGGCGGCAAGGAGCCCAACAAGGGCGTCAACCCGGACGAGGTCGTCGCCGTCGGCGCCGCGCTGCAGGCCGGCGTCCTCAAGGGCGAGCGCAAGGACGTCCTCCTGATCGACGTGACCCCGCTCTCGCTGGGCATCGAGACCAAGGGCGGGATCATGACCAAGCTGATCGAGCGCAACACCGCGATCCCGACCAAGAGGTCCGAGACCTTCACCACGGCCGACGACAACCAGCCGTCCGTCGCGATCCAGGTCTTCCAGGGCGAGCGCGAGTTCACCCGCGACAACAAGAACCTGGGCACGTTCGAGCTGACCGGCATCGCGCCGGCCCCGCGCGGCATCCCGCAGGTCGAGGTCACCTTCGACATCGACGCCAACGGCATCGTCCACGTGTCCGCGAAGGACAAGGGCACCGGCAAGGAGCAGTCGATGACGATCACGGGCGGCTCGTCGCTGCCCAAGGACGACATCGACCGCATGGTCCGCGAGGCCGAGGAGCACGCCGCCGAGGACAAGGCCCGCCGCGAGGCCGCCGAGATCCGCAACAACGCCGAGACCCTGGCGTACTCGATCGACAAGCTGATCAAGGACAACGAGGACAAGCTGCCCGAGGACGTCAAGTCCGAGGTGCAGGGAGACGTCGACGCGCTGAAGACCGCGCTCGCCGGCGACGACGACGCGGCCGTCAAGACCGCGTTCGACGCCCTCAACGCCTCGCAGACCAAGATCGGCCAGGCGATCTACTCCCAGGACCAGGCCGCGCAGAGCGCCCCCGCGGACGCTCCGGCCGACGGTGACAAGAAGGACGACGAGGACATCGTCGACGCCGAGGTCATCGACGAGGACGAGCCGAAGGACACGAAGTAGCCATGGCAGCCGAGAACGAGCCCCAGGACCTCCCCGAGGAGCAGCCGGCCACCGGCGGCGAGGCGGGAGCGGAGGCGGCGCAGGACGCCCAGGACCAGGAGGGCCTCATCGAGGCCGAGGGGCCCGACGTCGAGACCAGCCTCTCGGACGCCGACCTCTCGTTCCTCTCGGGACAGTCCAGCGCCGAGACGCTCGCGGCCGAGCACCTCGCCGATCTCCAGCGGGTGACCGCCGAGTACGCGAACTACCGCAAGCGCACCGAGGCGAACCGCCAGATCGACAAGGAGCGGGCGATCGGCGACGCGGTGAAGGTCATCCTCCCCGTGCTCGACGACCTCGACCGCGCCGAGAAGCACGGCGACCTCGCCGAGGGCGGGCCCTTCACGGCCATCGCGCAGAAGCTGCGCGGCGGAGTGGAGAAGCTCGGCCTGGTGAAGACCGGCGCCGTGGGCGACCTGTTCGACCCGAACATCCACGAGGCGATCTTCCAGCAGCCCACCCCCGGCGCCGAGACCTCCACGGTCGCGGACGTCGTCGAGGCGGGCTACTACCTCGGAGGCTCGCTGCTGCGGGCCGCCAAGGTGGTCGTGGCAGTCCCCGCCGACTGACACCGCCACCGGCACCACCACCGCGGAGGACCCCGCCCCGCTCGGCAGCCCGCTGCCGGACCGGGGCGGGGTCCCTCGCCGCATTCGACACAGGAAGAGGCACATGGCCAGCCAGGATTGGTTCGACAAGGACTTCTACAAGGTCCTCGGCGTGTCCAAGGACGTCTCCGCCGCGGACCTGAAGAAGACCTACCGCAAGCTCGCCCGCCAGTTCCACCCCGACTCCAACCCGGGGGACGCGAAGGCCGAGGCGCGCTTCAAGGAGATCAGCGAGGCGTACACCGTGCTCTCGGACGCCGAGCAGCGCAAGGAGTACGACCAGATCCGCGCCATGGGCGGCGGAGCGCGCTTCACCGCGGGAGGCCAGCCCGGAGGGTTCGACGACGTCTTCGGCGGCATGTTCGGCCAGGGCGGGCGCACCTCGTACAGCACCCAGCAGGGCCCGCCGCCCGGCTTCGAGGACATCCTCGGCGGCATGTTCGGCGGCGGAGGCAGCCGCTTCGGCCAGCCCAGCGGCGGCTACCGCGGCTTCGGCGGCCCGCAGAAGGGCGCCGACGTCACCGCCAGCACCACCATCGACTTCCGCACCGCGACCCGGGGTGACACCGTCCAGCTGCAGACCGGCGACGGGCGCACCCTCTCGGTGCGCATCCCGGCCGGCGTGGCCGACGACCAGAAGATCCGCGTCCGCGGCAAGGGCCGCCCCAGCCCGGACGGCGGCGATCCCGGCGACCTGGTGCTCACCGTCTCGGTCCGCAAGCATCCGGTGTTCGAGCGCGACGGGCTGAACCTGCGCGTGACGGTCCCCGTGACCTTCGTCGAGGCCGTCTTCGGCGCGACGATCGAGGTGCCGACCCTCGGCGGCGAGCCCGTCAAGCTCCGGGTCGCCGCAGGCACCCCGAGCGGCCGCGTCCTGCGCGTCAAGGGCCGCGGCGTCACGACTCCCAAGGGCACGGGCGACCTGCTCGCGGTCCTGCAGGTCGCCGTCCCGAGCCACCTGTCCGCCGCCGCCCGTGAAGCCCTCGAGGCCTACGCCGCCGCCGAGCCGGACGAGGACCCGCGCGAGGACATCCTGGAGAAGGCCCGCTACTAGCACCGGATCGGCGCGACCGGTCGGAGGAGGAGACATGGACGAGAACACGCCCGTCTTCGCGATCGCCGTCGCCGCCGAGCTGGCGGGGATGCACCCGCAGACGCTCCGGCAGTACGACCGGCTCGGGCTCGTGAGCCCGACCCGCACCGCGGGCAAGTCGCGCCGCTACTCGATGCGCGACGTGGTGCAGCTGCGCGAGGTCGCCCGGCTCTCCTCCGAGGGCGTCTCGCTCGAGGGCATCGCGCGCATCCTGCAGCTCGAGAACCAGGTGCAGTCGCTCTCGCAGCGGGTGCGCGAGCTGGAGTCGGCCCTCGCCGACGAGCTCCTGAACCGGCCGGGCCGCCGCGTGTTCGCCGCCGGACTCGAGGGGGACGTGGTCACTCTGCGCCACGGCACGCGCGCGCAGCGCCGGACCGAGCTGGTCGTCTGGCGCCCCGCGCCACGATCAGAGGCCGACGACGACGCCACGCCCTGAACGAGGGGTAGCCTGACCGGGCGCCGCCCCGTCATCGCGGCGCCCGTCCCTCCGCTCGGGGCGGAGAGCAGGAGGACCGCCGTGGACCACGACAGCAGCACCCCGCGCGACGAGCGCGACGCCCGCCAGGAGCAGGCGTCGGACGCCTCGCGACAGGAGCAGGCCCCGGACGCCACGCGCGCGTCCCGCAGGACGCCCGTCGTCCCCGACAACGGGTTCTCCCGCGAGTCCTACGCGATCCACGCCGCCCGCAGCGACCTCCCCCTCTTCTCGGATGCGCTGAACGCCGGCCGCGACGACTCCGGCTGGCTGTCGTCGCTCTCGAGCACCCTCGCCGGTCCCACCGGGCCGGTCGGCTCCCCGGACTCGGCCGCCGAGACGGCGCAGGCCGCGCTCGACCGCCGCACTCGCCGTCGGAGCGACGAGTCCGACTCCTGAGCCGCGGCTCCGGCTAGTCGCGCAGGCGCGTCGCGGCCATCCGGGCGTCGACCAGGCGGCCGCCACTGAGGCGGGCGAGGATCACGGAGCCGAACGGCAGCGCGCGCACGAGGGGCAGGCCCTCGACCCGCTCCTCGTCCGTGTAGCCGAGGAGGACGTACATCCCGACCACGGCGATCGCGGCGATCGTCGCGACCCGCGCCGGGATCTGGTCCATCGTGCCGCCTCCGCCGTCGATCGGCTCGGCGAGCGTGACGCACATGAGGAAGATCGACGCGTAGACCGCCAGGTGCACGTGGGAGCGGCTCCACGGGCGCGCGAGCGCGGCGATCGGCAGGATCCAGAGGGCGTACCAGGGGTGGATGGCGGTCGACGCCGTCACGAACGCGAGCAGCGCACCGGACAGGCGGGCGAGCGGATCGATGGAGCGCCGCGACAGCATGAGGCGCGCAGCGATCAGGCCGGCGAGCCCGAGCGCGAGGATCTTGACCACGGCGATCGCCGCGGCGGGGTCGTGACCGGTGAACTCGACGGCGCGGGAGACCGAGACCGTGACGAACGACATCGGCGCGTACCAGTGCAGGATCGAGCCGGGCACGACCATCGCCGCGACCCAGCCGACCCCGACGCCCGCGAGCAGCCCGACGGCGACCACGAGGCCGAGCGCTCCGGCGCCCGTCCAGAGCCAGCCGCGGGTGCGCTCACGCCACGTCGCGTCGTGGCGCAGCCACAGGAGCGCGAGCACGGGGAGCGCGATCACGGCGATCGGCTTGATCGCGATCGCTCCGGCCATCAGCACGACGGCGGCGATGCGCCGGTCGGTCTGGGCGTAGTAGAGCGACGCGAGGATGAGCGCCAGCATCACGGAGTCGTTGTGGCCGGCGACGACGAAGAGCACGAGGGTCAGCGGGTTGGCGACGATCGTCCAGGCGGTGAGCGGGACCGAGAGGCCGCGCAGGCGCGCCAGGCGGAGCGCGTAGACGGCCATGACGGCGACGCCCGCGACCGACACGGCGCGGAGCATCGCGATCGAGAGCTCCGGTGCGCCGTAGCCCGCGAACTGCACGGCGGTGCGCTCGATCAGGAGGTAGAGGGGCCCGTAGGGCGTGGGCGTGTCGGCCCAGAGCGGGTCGACGCCGAGGTCGAACCAGCCCGGGAGCGTCGCGACGCCGTGGGTGTAGGGGTCGATGCCCTGTGTCATCAGGCGACCCTGCGCCACGTAGGAGAACATGTCGTGGCTGAACAGCGGCACCGTCACGAGGAGCGGAGCGGTCCAGGCGAGGGCCGCCACCACGATGGTGCGGACGGAGCCGGGGCCCGCCGCGAGAGCGACCGTGCGCAGGCGGAGCCACGCGATCAGCAGCAGCATCCCGCCGCCCACGACGAGGGCGCCGCTGGACTCGGTGAGCCAGCCCGTGGCGCGGATCGAGGCGACGAGAGGCCAGTCGCGGATGGGCGAGCCGGCGGGCAGGTAGCCCACGCCGAGCGAGCCGAGGAGGATCGCGATCGAGCCCAGCAGGCCCGTCGCCAGCGGTGCGGCCTCCATGAAGCGGAGCCGCGGTCGGCGCTGCCGTCCCGTTGCCCGGGCCGTGTCCGGCCGCTCGATCGTCCCCCGTGAAGCCATCGGAGCCACGCTAAAGGATGGGACTCCGAAGTGCATGGACGGCCGGTGAACGGTTGATCAGTCGGCGCTCAGGTTGTACAAGCACCCTCACGTGCACCGATCAGGGCAGGCGCGGCACCGGGGCCGGCTCCGCGAAGCGCAGCTGGTTGCCGAACGGATCGATCACGTCGAGCGCGAAGCCGAACGGCGTGCGGGTGATCCGCGGGTTGAGGTAGGGGTACGCCTTCGCGTCGAGCTCGGCGTGCAGCTCGCGGACACCGCGGAGGGCGACGTGCACCGCGGCGCCGGGACTGCCGTCGCGGTGGTGCTCGCTGAGGTGCAGGCGGAGCCCCGAGCGCGACACCTGCAGGTAGAGGGGGGCGTCGAGCGCGGCGCGGTGCTCCCAGTCCACCTCGAAGCCGAGGTAGTCGACGTAGAACTCGCCCGCCTTGGCGACCGAGAAGATCCGCAGGATGGGCACGGCCGCCTCCAGTCGCACCGGCTCGAGCCGGTCCGGCTCCTCCGCGCTCGACCGGTCCCGTGCACGCCGTCTCGTCTCCACGCCACGAGGCTAGCCGCCCCGCGGTCGGCCCGGAGCCGGAGGGTCAGTCGACGAGATCGAGACCGCGCAGCAGCCGGAGGGTCTCGACCCCGGCGGGCGGGCAGCGGCCCGCATCGGAGCCGTCGACCCAGTGCAGCGAGTCGATCTCGCCGCTCGGGCGCGCCTCCCGGTCGAGCTCGGCGGCGAAGACGCTCATGTGGACCTCCCGCCCCTCCGGCTCGCCGTGCGCCTGGGTGCGGACGGTGAACAGGGGCTCGAGGCCGAGCGCGACGGCGCCGAGCTCCTCGCGGGCCTCGCGGGCCGCCGCCTCGATCCCGCTCTCGCCCTCGTCGACCTTGCCGCCGGGGAGGTAGAGGGCGTCGCGGCCCCGCGCCGTGACCATCAGGACGCGCCGGTCGCGGAGGACGGCGACGGCGGACACGACGATCGGCGGGAGGGTGCTCATCCGCTCATCATGCCCGCCGCGGACGGACCGTCGCGGCGCCCCCGCGGCTACCATGGGGGCACACCAGAAGGACGCGCGCAGCCGGCGCGCGCCGGGGCCCCGTGCGCCCGAACAGCTGAGGAGCAACCCGTGGCAGAACCCACCACCCTCGACAAAGTCATCACCCTCGCGCAGCACAGGGGATTCGTCTTCCCCTCGGGTGAGATCTACGGGGGCACCCGCTCCGCGTGGGACTACGGGCCGCTCGGCGTGGAGTTCAAGGAGAACATCAAGCGCCAGTGGTGGAAGACCTTCGTGCAGGGCCGGGGCGACGTCGTCGGCCTGGACTCCGCGGTCATCCTGCCCACGGCGATCTGGCACGCCTCGGGACACGTCGGCGTCTTCTCGGACCCGCTGACCGAGTCGCTGATCACCCACAAGCGCTACCGCGCCGACCACCTCTTCGAGAAGTACGAGGAGGTCAACGGCCACCCGCCCGTGAACGGCCTCGCCGACATCCCCGACCCGGAGCACCCCGACAAGGTCGGCCAGTGGACCGAGATCAAGCAGTTCTCGGGCCTGATGAAGACCTACCTCGGCGTCGTCGACGACGAGTCGGGGCTGCACTACCTGCGTCCCGAGACCGCCCAGGGCATCTTCACCAACTTCGCGAACGTGCTGCAGAGCGCCCGTCGCAAGCCGCCCTTCGGCATCGGCCAGATCGGCAAGGCGTTCCGCAACGAGATCACCCCCGGCAACTTCATCTTCCGCACCCGCGAGTTCGAGCAGATGGAGCTCGAGTTCTTCGTCGAGCCCGGCACGGACGAGGAGTGGCAGGAGACCTGGATGCAGCTCGCCTGGGACTGGTTCGTCGGGCTCGGGATGAACCCCGAGAACATCCGGCAGTACGAGCACCCGAAGGACAAGCTCTCCCACTACTCGAAGCGCACCGTCGACATCGAGTACCGCTTCAGCTTCGCCTCGGGCGAGTGGGGCGAGCTGATGGGAGTCGCGAACCGCACCGACTACGACCTCAAGACGCACATCGAGCACTCGGGCAAGGACCTCTCGTTCTTCGACCAGAACAAGAACGAGCGCTACGTGCCGTTCGTGATCGAGCCGTCGTTCGGCCTCACCCGCGCGCTCATGGCGTTCCTCGTCGACGCCTACGAGGAGCAGGAGCTGCCGCCGAACGCCAAGGGCAAGGTCGAGACGCGGACCGTGCTGCACCTCGACCCGCGCCTCGCGCCGGTGAAGGTGGCCGTGCTGCCGCTCTCGCGCAACGAGGCCCTCTCGCCGCTCGCGCGCCGCGTCGCCGACCAGCTGCGCCAGCTCTGGAACGTCGACTTCGACGACTCCGGAGCGATCGGCCGCCGCTACCGCCGCCAGGACGAGATCGGCACCCCGTACTGCGTGACCGTCGACTTCGACTCGCTCGAGGACGACGCCGTGACCGTCCGCGACCGCGACACGATGAAGCAGGAGCGCATCCCGCTCGAGCAGCTCGAGTCGTACCTCTTCACCGGGCTCCGCGGGGCCTGACGCTCCTCCGGGACGCCGCCGACCGGACGGGCCGGCGGCGTCCCGCCGAACGCGGTCCAGCCGGCCCTGCGGTCAGCGCTCGCGGGCGAGCAGGGCGAAGACGAGGGTCGAGGTCCACTCGCCCTTGCAGAACTCGTCCTCCCGGTGGTGCGCCTCGAGGCGCATCCCGAGGCGCTCGCAGAGGCGGGCGGAGGCGGTGTTCCGAGCGTCGAGCTGCGCGATCACGCGGTGGGCGCCGAGGGTGTCGAACGCGAGGTCGAGCAGCGCCAGGGCGGCCTCGGTCGCGTAGCCGCGCCCCTGCGCCTCCGGGTGCAGCACCCAGCCGATCTCGACCGCCTCCTGCTCGACGGACGTCGCGATGAGCGTGAGGTCGCCGATCATCCGCCCGGCGAGGACGCCCTCCCGGGGGACGATCGCCAGCACGGCCACGTCGCCGTCGGCGGCGAGCCGTGTCGAGGGGAGGCGGCGCTGCAGGTGCGCCCGCGACTCCTCGGGGGTGCGCACCGGCCAGCGGAGGAACCGGACGGCGTCGGCGTCGCCCTGGTAGCGCGCGTGGTCCTCGGCGTCCTCCGGTCCGAGGGGACGCAGGAGCAGGCGCTCGGTGAGCAGCGGCGCGGAGCGCAGCGGTTCCGCGTCGAAGGGGAGCCGGAGGCTCACGCGGTAGCGGCGTCAGAGTCGGGGCGCGCGGCGGCGGGCTCGGCCGGGACCTCGATGCCGAAGAGCGCCTCGAGCCCGGTGAGGTACGCCTCCTGCGCTCCGGCGCGCGCGTAGTCGCGGGCGCGGACGCTCGGGGTGTGCAGCAGCACGCCGGCGAGGTGGCGGAGCGCCTGCTCGGTGCGGCCGTCCTCGTCGCCGCGCGAGCGGGCCCGCTCGATCTCGGCGTCGAGCGCGTCGAACACGTGGGCGCGCAGGGCGACGACGGCCGGAGTGAGGCTCTTCTCGTCGGCGACGTCCGAGAACTTCCGGGCCGCCTTGTCGACGAGCGCGCGCGCCTGCTGTGACGCGTCGAGCACGTCGAGAGGCGCGTGCAGGCTGATCGTCTCGAGGTCGAGGAGCTCGACGCCGGCGACCGAGGTGACGTCGGAGGCGACGTTGCGCGGCAGGCCCAGGTCGATCACGAGCTGGCGCTCGCGGGAGAAGCCCTGGAGGCGCCCGGCGGCGAGCAGAGCGGCGTCGAGCACCGGCTCCTGGGTCGTGGTGCAGGTGATGACGATGTCGGCCGAGACCGCCTCGAGCGCGAGATCGGCGGCGGCGATGGGCCGGAGCGAGCGGCGGGCGGCGAAGCCCTCGGCGCGGCCGGAGGGGGAGTGCACGGCGATGTCCACCACTCCGCGGTCGCGCAGGGCCGCGACGGTCGCCCGCGCGTAGCTGCCGGTGCCGACGAGGAGGACGCGGGCGGCCCGCCAGTCGGTGACGCGGCTCGCGGCCAGGTCGAGCGCGAGGCGCACGATCGAGCGGCCGGCGCTGCCGAGGCCGGTGCGGTTCTTGATGCCGCGCGAGGTCTGCGAGGCGCGCTGGAACAGCCGCTCGAGCTCGGAGGAGGTGGTGCCGAGGCGGCGCGCCTCCTCGAGGGACCGGCGGACCTGGCCCGCGATCTCGCCCTCGCCGACCACGACGGACTCGAGCCCGCTGGAGACGGCGAAGAGGTGCTCGGCCACCCGGTCGCCCGAGACGACGTCGACGCTCCCGCGCAGCTCGTCCTGCTCGACGCCGGTCGCGGCGCTGACGGCGGCGGTGGCGGCCTCGACGGCGACGGCCTGCGCGGCGGTCAGCGGCTCCTCGATGTCGAGGTAGGCCTCGAAGCGGTTGCAGGTCGCGACGACGACGGCTCCGGAGACGAAGTCGATCCCCTCGGAGAGGGCCGCGGTCACGGCGGAGGAGTCGACGGAGAGCTTCTCGAGGAGATCGAAGCTGGCGTTCTTGTGCGACGCCGTCAGACACAGAAGCACCACGTCAGTCTACGCGCGCTCTGCGGGGCGGGGTCCCCGGACTGGGGAGGAATGCACGGATGCGCCTGGAATAATGCCGCGGTGACCTCCCCCACCGACGGCCTGCTCGATCCGCTGCACCCCCTCTCCGCCGGCCGCACGGCCGACTCGCTGCTCCTGCGCGCCTACCGCTCCGAGCGGGGCGAGAGGACGCCCGTCTGGTTCATGCGACAGGCCGGCCGCAGCCTCCCGGAGTACCGGGCCCTGCGCACCGACACGAAGATGCTCGACGCCTGCCTCGACCCGGCGCTGGCGAGCGAGATCACCCTGCAGCCGGTGCGGCGCCACGGAGTGGACGCGGCCATCTTCTTCAGCGACATCGTGATCCCGCTGCGGCTCGCGGGCGTCGGCGTCGACATCGTCCCCGGGCGCGGTCCGGTGCTCGAGAAGCCGGTGCGCACGGCCGCCGACGTCGCCGAGCTCGCCTCGATCGACCCGTCCGTGCTCGACGAGACGCTCGAGCCCATCCGCGAGGGCGTGCGCAGCACCGTCGCGGGCCTCGGCGACACCCCGCTCATCGGCTTCGCCGGCGCTCCCTTCACCCTGGCCGCCTACCTGGTGGAGGGCGGCCCGTCCAAGGACCACCTGCGCGCGCGGACGATGATGCACGCCGACCCCGCCGCCTGGGCCCAGCTGATGGAGTGGACCGCCGAGGTCACCGGCCGCTTCCTCCGCGCGCAGGTGCTCGCCGGGGCCAGCGCCGCGCAGCTCTTCGACTCCTGGGCCGGGGCGCTCTCGCTCTCGGACTACACGACCCACGTCGCTCCCGCCTCCGCGCGCGCCCTCGTCCACGTGCGCGACCTGGCGTTCGACCACGGGGAGACGCGCCGCAACGTCCCGATCGTGCACTTCGGCGTCGGCACCGGCGAGCTGCTCGGAGCGATGCACGGCATCGGCGCCGACGTGGTGGGCGTCGACTACCGGATCCCGCTCGACGAGGCCAACCACCGCCTCGGCGGCTTCGTGCCGGTGCAGGGCAACGTCGACCCGGCGCTGCTGACCGCGCCGTGGGAGGTCCTCGAGGCCCACGTCGACGACGTGCTCCGCCGAGGCCTGAGCGCCCCCGCGCATGTGCTCAACCTCGGCCACGGCGTGCCGCCCGAGACCGACCCCGACGTGCTCACGCGCCTCGTCGCGTTCGTGCACGCCTGGCGGCCGTGAGCGAGGAGCGCCCCCGCGACGCGGCGTCGTACGACGTCGCGATCGTCGGCGGCGGAGTGGCGGGGCTCGCCGCCGCCGCGGAGTGCCTGCGCATCGGCCTGCGCGTCGTGGTGCTCGAGGCGGGGGAGCGGGTCGGGGGCTCGGTCTCCCCGCTCGCGCTGGCCGGCGCTTTGCTCGACGCGGGCGCCGAGAGCTTCGCCACCCGGGGCGGCCACGTCGAGCGGGCGCTCGCCGCGCTGACCCTCGACGGCGTCCCGCTCGCCGAGTCGATCGTCGAGCCGCGGACGCACGGCTCGTGGCTGCACCTCTCGGGCGGCCGCTCCGTGCCGTCGCCCCGGGCCGGCATCCTCGGCATCCCCGGCACGCCGCTCGCCCCCGACGTCGTGCGGGCGATCGGCCGCCGCGGCGCCTGGCGCGCCTGGCTCGACACCCTGATGCCGGTGCTGCGCATCGGCCGCGCCCACTCCCTCGCCGAGCTGGTGCGCACCCGGATGGGCGAGCGCGTGCTCGAGGACCTGGTCGCGCCGGTCGTCTCCGGCGTCTACTCGAGCCGGCCGGACGACATCGACGTCGACCTCGCCGCACCCGGACTGAACGGCGCGCTCACCCGCGCGGGCTCCCTCGCCCGGGCCGTGGCCGCCCTCCGCGCGAACCTCCCGGCCGGAGTCGCGGTCCGCGGGCTCGAGGGCGGGATGCACCGCCTGGTCGCCGCGCTGGTCCAGCGGATCGACTACCTCTCCGGCGAGATCCGCACCGGCGCCTCCGTGCAGCGGCTCGAGGGCTCCGACGGGGACTTCGTCCTGACCCTCGCCGACGGCGCTCTGAGCGCCCGAGCGGTGATCGTCTCGACGCCGGAGCGCGACGCCCGGGCGCTGCTCGCCGGCCTCGCTCCCGCCGTCGCGGACCGCGCAGACGAGGCGCCCCACGACTCCGTCGAGCTGGTGACCCTCGTCCTCGACGACGCCCGCCTGGACGCAGCCCCCCGCGGCTCCGGCGTGCTCGTGGCGCCCATTGCCACCGACGTCACGGCCAAGGCGATCACGCACGCGACCGCGAAGTGGGACTGGCTGGCCGCCTCCCTCCCTCCCGGCCGCCACGTGCTGCGCCTCTCCTACGGGCGCCCGGGCGAGCGCCCGCCGCTCGAGGGGCGCACCGATGCCGAGGCGGCCGCGATCGCCCTGCTCGACGCCTCGACGCTGCTCGGACTCGCCCTCGATCCGGCGTCGCTCGTCGACTCCGCCCGGGTGCGCTGGGCCAACGTCCGGCCCGCCGCGGCGCTGGGCCGCCGCGCGCACCTGGAGGCGTTCCGCGAGGCGCTCCTCCCGATCGAGGGAGTCGCCGTGACCGGCACCTGGATCGCGGGCACGGGCCTCGCCTCGGTGCTCCCGCACGCCGCCGAGACGGCCGCCCTTATCCGGCGCCGACTGGTGCGTCAAGGAGTCGGGCTGCCGAGCGACGCCCGCGACGCCGACGGCTACTCTTAGGCCCAGGCATCCGCGCGAGCGCGCGGCGTGCCCCGGCACGAGTGGTCACCGACCGCGTGGACGATCGCGAGAGCGACCCAGGACGAGGAGTAGGCGTGAAGGGCAAGATTCTTTTCGTGGCAGGAGCCGCAGCCGGGTACGTGCTGGGAGCACGCGCCGGCCGCAAGCGGTACGAGCAGATCGCCTCGGCGGCAGGCCGCTTCTGGCGGACCCAGCCGGTGCAGGACGTCGCGGGCGCCGTCGGCGGTGCCGCGAAGACCCAGCTGAGCAGCGTCTCGGACAAGGCGTACGAGGTCGTGCGCTCGGTGGTCGTCAAGGCCGTGTCCGGCGGCAGGAAGGCCCAGGGAGCGAGCGACGCGGAGGCGTCGGCGGCCGCCCGCAAGGCGGCCTCGAAGGTCGACGAGGCCGCGGCGTCGGCCGGCTCCGGCGGGTCGACGGCGTCCACCTCCACCAGCAGGGCCTAGTGCTCATCCCTCCGGCCGTGCCAGGCGCGCGCCGGCCGGCACGTCCCACCCTCGAGGAGCTCCCGTGGTGAACGAACGCAATCCCAAGAACGCCCGATCACTGGGAGAGCTGGTCAGCGACCTGCCCGGCCTCGTGATCGAGCTCGTCAAGGCCGAGGTCGCCTCGCTGAAGAACGAGCTGGCGGGCAAGGCGAAGAGCGCGGGTCTGGCCGTCGGCCTGTTCGCGGTCGCGGCCTTCCTCCTCCTGACCGCGTGGGCGACGCTGGTCGCCTTCGCGATCATCGGCATCGCCTCCTGGCTTCCGGCCTGGCTGTCGGCGCTGATCGTGACGGTCTTCTTCCTCCTGGTGGCCGTGATCCTCGCCCTCGTCGGCGTGCGCACCATCAAGAAGGCCGTGCCGCCGGTGCCGCAGGACTCGATCGACAGCATCAAGAAGGACGTCCAGGCGTTCAAGGGAGTGGGCAGCTATGACAACTGAGCGATCCGTCAGCAGCACCACGCCCCGCTTCGTCGACCCGGCGGAGCTGAAGCCCGGCCAGCTGAAGGCCGACATCGAGCGCGCCCGCTCCGAGCTCGCCGCGACCCTCGACGCGATCGAGTACAAGGTCAACGTGCCGCGCAAGGTGCGTACCGCCCAGCGGACGATCGAGCGCAAGCTCCAGGTCGTGCGCCGCCAGAACCCCTCCGCGCTGATCGCCGGAGCGGTCGGCGCCGCCGCCGCCGTGGGCCTCGTCGTCTGGGGCGTCGCGAAGCAGATCATCGAGGACTGAGCGCCGGAGGGCCCGGGGCGCTAGCGTCCCGGGCCCTCGGGCGCCAGAGCCCCCGTCGCTTTTGTGCATCGGCACGAGCGGAGGGATGATGGATCAATGACCGATCAGACCGCCGGCACGGCGGGTCCCGTTCAGTCCGCCCCCGACACGAGCGCCGCCGCTCCGGCGCCGCAGCCCCCCGCCGATCAGGATCACTCCGATCAGGCCCTGGGATACACGCTCTGGGCGGTTCTCCGCAGGGATCCCGCACGTCCGTTCACCCTCTCCAGCGACGCCGTGGATCCCGCGGTGAAGCAGTACGAGCACCTCGTCGCCCAGCTCGAGGGCGAGGGCGTGACCGTCCGCGGCACCTACGACGTCTCGGCCCTGCGCGCCGACGCCGACATCATGCTGTGGCTCACGGGCCCGGCGCCCGAGGAGCTGCAGCGGGCCTACCGCGAGCTGCGGCGCACGGAGCTGCTGGTCGGCCTCCTGCCGACGTGGAACGCGATGGGCGTGCACCGCGACGCCGAGTTCAGCTCGAACCACCTCCCCGCCTACATGCGCGGGAAGGCGCCGGCCCGCTGGCTCACGGTCTACCCCTTCGTCCGCTCCTACGAGTGGTACATCCTCCCCGAGGAGGAGCGCCGCGCGATGCTCGCCCAGCACGGGCGCCAGGGCTCGCGGTTCCGCTCCGTCCTGACCAACACGGTCGCCTCGTTCTCGCTCGGCGACTACGAGTGGATCCTCGCCCTCGAGGACGAGGAGCTCGTCAACCTCGTCGACCTCATGCGCGACCTGCGCGCCACCGAGGCCCGCCGCCACGTGCGCGAGGAAGTCCCCTTCTACACAGGCCGGCGCATCGACGCCGACCAGATCGCCGAGGTGCTCCGATGAGCGACACGACCAGCGAGCCGATCCTCGTCCGCGGGGCCACCCCCGCGGCGGCGTCCGGCCCCGAGCACGTCGAGGTCCCCGTGGCCTACGACGCGATCCTCCTCGCCGGCTTCGGCGGGCCCGAGGGTCAGGACGACGTCATCCCGTTCCTCCGCAACGTCACCCGCGGCCGCGGCATCCCGGAGGAGCGCCTCGAGGAGGTCGCCCACCACTACCGCCACTTCGGCGGCGTCAGCCCGATCAACGCGCAGAACCGCGCGTTGAAGAAGGCGCTCGAGGCCGAGCTCGCGAACCGCGGCATCGACCTCCCCGTGCTCTGGGGCAACCGCAACTGGGCGCCCTACATGAGCGAGGCCGTCGCCGAGGCGAAGGAGCGCGGGTTCACCAACCTGCTCGCCATCGCCACCAGCGCGTACTCCTCCTTCTCGTCCTGCAGGCAGTACCGCGAGGACTACGCGGCGGCGCTCGAAGCGACCGGCCTCGAGGGCGAGCTGCGGATCGACAAGGTGCGCCAGTTCTTCGACCACCCCGGCTTCGTGATGCCGTTCGTCAAGGCCGTCCACGACGGGCTCGACGAGCTGCGCGAGCGGATGCCCGACCTCGATGTCACGTCCGAGGTGGAGGTGCTGTTCTCGACGCACTCGATCCCCATGGCCGACGCCGAGCGCAGCGGACCCCACGAGCGCCACGACGACGGCACCGTCGTCGACGTGCACGAGTTCGGACCGGGCGGCGCCTACGAGGCGCAGCACCTCGCCGTCGCCGAGGTCGTCATGGCCGCCGCCACGGACGAGGACGTGCCCTGGCAGCTGGTCTACCAGTCGCGCTCCGGCCCGCCCACCCAGCCCTGGCTCGAGCCGGACATCAACGACGCCATCGCGGAGCTGCCGGCCCGCGGCCGCCGCGCGCTGCTGATCGTCCCGCTCGGCTTCGTGTCCGACCACATGGAGGTCATGTGGGACCTCGACAACGAGGCCCTCGAGACCTCGGAGGAGCACGGACTCGTCGCACTCCGCGTCGCGACCCCCGGCACGGACCCGGTCTACGTCTCCGGCCTGGTCGACCTGGTCCTCGAGCGCGTCAACGGCGTGCCGACCGAGGACCGGGCCTCGATGACGGCGCTCGGCCCCTGGTACGACGTCTGCCGCCCCGGCTGCTGCGAGAACGTGCGAGCGGGGTTCAAGCCCGCCCTGGCGGGAGTCGCACCGTGATGAGGAGTCGTCTGTCGTGAGCATCAGAGTCGGCACCCGCGCGAGCGCGCTCGCGGTGGCGCAGACCCGGATGACGGCCGATCTGATGTCGGCCGCCGCGGGGGTCCCCGTGGAGCTGGTGCGCATCGAGTCGGACGGCGACCGCATGCGCGGCTCGCTCGCCTCCCTCGGCGGCACCGGCGTCTTCGTCAGCGCCCTGCGCGACGCGCTGCTCGCCGGGCGCTGCGATGCGATCGTGCACTCGCTGAAGGACCTGCCCACCGCTGCGGTGGAGGGCCTGCTGCTCGGAGCGGTCCCCGAGCGAGAGGACCCGCGCGACGCGCTCTGCGCCCGCGAAGGGCTCACCCTGGCGACCCTGCCGGTCGGAGCCCGCGTGGGCACGGGCTCGCCCCGTCGGCGCGCGGCGCTGCTGGCCGCCCGTCCGGACCTCGAGATCGTGGACATCCGCGGCAACATCGACACCCGGCTCCGGAGGGTGCTGCCCGGCAGCGACTCGCCGCTGGACGCGATCGTGCTCGCCCTGTCCGGCCTGCGCCGCCTCGGCCGTGTCGACGCGATCACCGAGGTGCTCGGCTTCGACGTCTCCCCGCACGCCCCCGGTCAGGGAGCGCTGGCCATCGAGGTGCGCGACGAGGAGCCGTCGGAGGAGCTTCGCGCCGCTCTCGCAGCGGTCGAGCACGTGCCGACCCGCGCGGCGATCACGGCCGAGCGGTCGCTCCTCGCCTCCCTCGAGGCCGGGTGCGCCGCTCCGATCGGAGCCTCCGCGGTCGTCGAGGAGGACCGCGTCGTCCTGCACGGCGTGGTCTTCGCCGTCGACGGCACGGCGTCCCTCGCACGGGAGGTCGCGGAGCCGGTCGATAACGGTTCGGTCGGCGGTGGTCGACACCGGGCGGATCCGCAGTATGGTGGTCGCGAACTGCCCGTCGTCGAAGCCGCGTTCCGTTGCGGCTCTCTGCTCGCTGACGCGCTTCTCGGTGCGGGTGCCGCCGAACTCGCACCCCTGGGAGCCCCTTCGTGATCGTCCCCGCCGCCTACTCCCAGTGGGAGAAGCCGTTGCAGGGGTGGCGCATCCTCGTCCCCCGCGGAGGCCCGTGGGGGGACGGTGTCGCCGCCGCTCTCCGTGCCAAGGGAGCCTCGCCCGTCGTCGCTCCGATGATCAACTTCGCGCCGACCGACGACTTCCCCGCGCTCGAGCAGGCCCTCGCCGACCTCGAGGCCGGCGCCTTCGACTGGATGACCGTCACGAGTGCCACCACGGTCGATGTCCTCTCCCTCCTGCGCACCACCGTGCCCGCGAGCACCAAGGTGGCGGCGGTCGGCGAGACCACGGCGGCCGCGCTCGTCGCCGCCGGCTACTCCGTGGACCTCGTCCCCTCCGAGGACAACTCCGCCCGCGGCCTCCTGGCCGAGTGGGAGGAGGCCACCGGCGGCCGGCACCCCCTGCGCGTGCTGACGCTGCGGTCCGAGATCGCCAAGCCGCTGCTCACCGAGGGCCTCACCCGCATCGGGCACGACGTGCGCTCCGTGGTCGCCTACCGCACGGTCGGCGTCCCGGTGGAGGAGCGCGTCGTGGCGGATGTCGCCGGCGGAGCCGTGCACGCGATCCTCGTCACCTCGGGCAGCGTGGCGGAGCAGGTCCAGAAGCAGCTCGGCCCGGTGCCCGAGTCGATCCTCGTCGCCGCGATCGGCCCGCAGACCGCGAAGGACGCCCGCGCCTTCGGCCTGCGCGTCGACGTCGTCGCCGACGAGCGCTCGGCCTCCTCCCTCATCGACGCGGTCGCCGCCGTCGCCACGGAGCGCGCTCCCCGCTGAGCCGCCTCCCCGGCGCGACGTCGGCCGGGAGGGGCGGGCCTCGCCCCACAGGCCGGGGACCCGCCTCTCGGCTGACGTCGTGCGTCCGGAGCACCTCCACGGGGTGAGGCGTCCGCGCTCCCGGGAGGTGCTCGGCGGGGCGGGATTACGCTGGAGGACATGACTGCCATCCGCCCGCGCCGCCTCCGCACGACCCCCGCACTCCGCCGTCTCGTCCAGGAGACGCGCATCCACCCGGCGCAGCTGATCCTGCCCCTCTTCGTGGCCGAGGGGATCACCGAGGCCCGGCCGATCGGGTCGATGCCGGGGGTGATGCACCACTCGCTGGACAGCGTCCGCGGAGCGGTGACGGAGGCGGCCGAGGCGGGGATCGGCGGCGTGATGCTGTTCGGCGTGCCCACCACGCGCGACGCGGTCGGCTCCGGTGCGACCGACCCCGACGGCGTGCTCAACGCCGGGACGCGGGTCGTCGTCGAGGAGGTCGGCGACGCGCTGGTCGTGCAGACCGACCTGTGCCTGGACGAGTTCACCGACCACGGCCACTGCGGCGTGCTCGACGACCGCGGGCGCGTCGACAACGACGCCACGCTCCTCCGCTACGAGGAGATGGCGCTCGCCCAGGCCGAGGCCGGCTCCCACCTGCTCGGGCTCTCGGGGATGATGGACGGCCAGGTCGGAGCGATCCGCGCCGCTCTCGACGGTGCCGGGCACCTGGACACCGCGATCCTCGCGTACTCGGCGAAGTACGCCTCCAGCTTCTACGGTCCGTTCCGCGAGGCCGTGCAGTCCACGCTCGAGGGCGATCGCCGCACCTACCAGCAGGACCCGGCGAACCGCCGCGAGGGCCTGCGCGAGGCGACCCTCGACCTCGCCGAGGGCGCCGACGTGGTGATGGTGAAGCCGGCCATGAGCTACCTCGACGTGCTCTCGGACGTCGCCTCCGTCTCGGACGTGCCGGTCTGGGCGTACCAGGTGTCGGGGGAGTACGCGATGATCGAGGCCGCCGCCGCGAACGGCTGGATCTCGCGCGAGCCGGCGATCCTGGAGTCGGTCACGGGGATCCTCCGCGCGGGGGCCGGCGCGGTTCTCACCTACTGGGCCGTCGAGATCGCTCGCGACCTGCTGAAGTAGCCGCTCCTCCTCCCGGGAGCGAGCCTCGGCATCTCGTCCGAAAGCGCTCCTCCGGCGCGAGGGCGCCGGGCGGCGCGCGTACCCTGGAGGGGTGACCACCTCGGCGAACGACACCCTGTACGAGCGTGCCCGGCACGCGATCCCCGGAGGCGTCAACTCGCCCGTCAGAGCGTTCCGCTCGGTCGGCGGGACCCCGCGCTTCATGGTCTCGGCCGCCGGCCCGTACATCACGGACGCGGACGGGCGCGAGTACGTCGACCTCGTCTGCTCCTGGGGCCCCGCGGTCCTCGGGCACGCGCACCCCGAGGTCGTCGCGGCGGTGCAGGAGGCGGCCGCCCGCGGTCTCTCGTTCGGCGCGTCCACTCCCGCCGAGACGGATCTCGCCGAGCTGGTCGAGGCGCGGATCACGGCCGGGGGAGTCTCGCCGATCGAGAAGCTCCGCCTGGTCTCCACCGGCACCGAGGCGACGATGACGGCGATCCGCCTCGCCCGCGGCGTCACCGGCCGCGACCTGCTGATCAAGTTCTCCGGCCACTACCACGGCCACTCCGACGGGCTGCTCGCCGATGCCGGCTCCGGTCTCGCGACTCTCTCGCTGCCCGCCTCCGCCGGCGTCACGGCCGCGACCGCGGCCCAGACGATCGTGCTGCCGTACAACGACCTCGAGGCGGTGCGCGCGGTCCTGGCCGAGCGCGGCGCCGACATCGCGGCGGTCATCACCGAGGCCGCGGCCGCCAACATGGGCGTCGTCGCTCCGGACCCGGGCTTCAACGCGGCCCTCGCCGAGCTCGTGCACGCGAACGGATCGCTGCTGATCATGGACGAGGTGCTGACCGGCTTCCGGGTGAGCGCCGGCGGCTGGTGGGGGCTCGAGAACCGCGGCGCCGAGGCTCCGTACCGGGCCGACCTCTACACCTTCGGCAAGGTCATCGGCGGAGGGATGCCGGTCGCGGCTCTCGGCGGCCGTGCGGACGTCATGGACCACCTGGCACCGCTCGGGCCGGTGTACCAGGCGGGCACCCTCTCCGGGAACCCGGTCGCGGTGGCCGCGGGCATCCGGACGCTACAGCTGGCCGACGACGCGGTCTACGCCTCGCTGGACGCCACGGCGCTGACGCTCCAGCGCGAGGTGTCGGCGGCGCTGACGGCCGAGGGCGTCGCGCACACGGTGCAGACGGCCGGGAGCCTCTTCAGCTTCATGTTCACGGACCTGGGCCGGCCGGTGCGGGACTACGCCGAGGTCCAGGCGCAGGAGTCGTTCCGCTACCCGGCGTTCTTCCACGCGATGCTCGACGCGGGCGTCTCGCTGCCGCCGTCGGTGTACGAGGCCTGGTTCGTCTCGGCCGCGCACGACGACGCGGCGATCGGGCGCATCGTGGACGCGCTGCCGGCGGCGGCGAAGGCCGCGGCGGCCGCTCGGGCGTAGGCTCCTGGGCCACCCGCGGATCAGGCGGGAGGCGCCCGCCGCACTGGAGCGGCGGACGTCCCGCGCGCCCGGCCGTCGGCGTGCGGTGACCGGGCAGGGGCCCTCAGCCCCGGCGTGAGACCGACTTCGGCAGCACGAACACCAGCGCGAAGGCGGCGACCGCCATCAGGGTGCTGAGGAGCATCGCGGGAGCCGCGGCGTCGAGGAAGCCCGAGGCGACCGTGTCCGGACCTGTGATGACGAGGCTCCCGAACAGCACGCTGCCGATGACCGCGATGCCCACGGCCGAGCCGATGCGCTGGATCGCCGAGATCACGCCGCTCGCCGCGCCCGCGTCCTGCGGGTCGACGGTCGAGACGATGAACTGCACGTTCGGGGCGATGAAGAAGCCGTTGCCGAGGCCCGCGATCAGCAGCGGCGGCAGGAGCTGCCAGTTGCTGATCGAGTCCGGGGTCGCGGTCAGCAGCACCAGCCAGACCCAGCCGAGCCCGATGGCGAGCAGTCCGCTGCCCATCACCAGGACGTTGCGCCCCAGGCGCGCGGTCATCCGGTTGCTCTGCGAGGAGCTGATGATGCTGCCGATCGCGAAGGGGATCGACACCAGGCCCGACTCGAGCGCGGTGTGGCCGAGGCCCGACTGCCAGAGCAGCGAGATGGTGAAGAAGATGCTCGTGAAGGCCGCGAAGTAGACCAGCGCGAGGATCACGCCTCCGGTGAAGGCCGGGTGTCGGAACAGCGACGGCGGCACCAGGGGAGCGCGGCCGCGGCGGACGTGGAGGACCTCCCAGGCGCCGAACGCGGCGAGGAGCAGGACTCCGCCGGCGATCGAGAGGAAGGTCCACAGCGGCCAGCCCTCGTCCTCGCCCTGGATGAGCGGGACGAGCAGGGCGACCAGGCCGCCGGAGACGAGCACGAGGCCGAGCCAGTCGACGCCTCCGCTCGGGGCGCGGTCGCCGGCCTCGAGGTCGCGGCGGGCGGGGAGGAGGACCGCGGCGGCGATCAGGGTCGCGACGCCGATGGGCAGGTTCACCCAGAAGACCAGGCGCCAGCCGTTCTCGTCGCCGAAGGCCTGGATGATCAGGCCGCCGATGATCGGGCCGAGCGCCGACGAGACGCCGAGGACCGCGCCCATGACCGCGAACGCCTTGCCGCGCGAGGGACCGCGGAAGAGGATCTGGATGTAGGCGTTGACCGCCGGGACGAAGACGCCGCCCGCCAGGCCCTGCACGATGCGGGCGATGACGAGCTGGGTGTCGTCCGCGGCCAGTCCGCACGCGAAGCTGGCGACGGTGAAGAGGGCGATGCCGCTGACGAAGACCCACTTGTGCCCGAAGCGGTCGCCGAGGCGGCCGGCGGGGATGAGGGCGAGGCCGAACGCGAGGGCGTAGCCGGAGATGATCCAGGAGAGCGTCGACTCGGAGGCGTCGAGCGTGGTGCGGATGGTGGGCAGCGCCACGTTCACGATGGTCGTGTCGAGCAGGGCGATGAACATGCCCGCGAGCAGGACGATCAGCGAGCGCCAGGCGCGCTTGTCGGGGGCGGGAGGGGCGCCGGTCGATCGGGCGGTCGACGTCTCGGTCATCGCAGGAGTGCCTTTCGAGCAGGGGGGGGGGAGGGGGGTCCGTCAGACCTGTTCGAGGGACGCGACCGGATGTGAATGCTCGCAGGAGAAACCGGGTTTCCGCACGCCGGGATCTGTGGGGGCCTTCAGGCGGAGGGCTCGCCGCAGGCTCGCCTCGCGGGGTGTCAGCGGGTGCGCGACTCCGCCAGACGGGCGCAGTCGATGCAGAGCTCGGCCGTGGGCCGGGCGGCGAGGCGGGCGGCTCCGATCGGGCGGCCGCACGAGGCGCAGTCCCCGTAGCCGCCGGTGCCGAGGCGGGTGCGAGCGGCGTCGAGCTCGCGCGCCGTGCGGCCGAGAGCGTCGCGGACTCCGGCCATCCGCGACCACTCGGCCGAGAGCGGCGTGCCCTCCGGGTCGTGCTCGTCATCGGCGGTGCCGTCGGCACGGTCGCGCAGGAGCTCGGCCAGCGAGGCCTCGAGCCGGGCCACCTCGTCGCGCGTCTCGGCCTGCCGCTCGGCCAGCAGCGCGTCGAGGAGGCGCGCCTCGTCCGGATCCATCGGCATCCGACCATGCTGCCACCCACGCGGGCGGCGGGGCATCGTTGTGCGATCCGGCGCTGACCCGGCGGCGGGCGGCGGGGCAGACTAGAGGCATGCCCGTCGTGACCGTGCTCCCCGACCGCCTCGAACTCCGCCTCACCGCGGCCGAGCGACTGCTCGCGTTCCACCGCAGCGACGTCGTCGTCGACCGGTCGAGCATCCGCTCGGCGACGGTCACCGAGGACCCCTGGATCTGGGTCCGGGGCATCCGCGCGCCGGGCACCGCGGTGCCGCTCACGCTCGCGGCCGGCACGTGGAAGTTCCACGGCGGCAAGGACTTCCTGCTGATCAAGCGCACCGCCTCGGCCGTCGTGATCGACCTGGTCGACGAGGACTACTCCCGCCTGATCGTGAGCACCAAGCACGCTCCCGAGCTGATCGCGGCACTCCAGCTGGGAACGACGACCGCGGCGATCCCCGTGATCGAGACCGACGACCTCGTGATCGTCCCCGAGGTCGCCGAGCAGGCGGAGCGGGCCCAGGCGGCCGCCGCGGAGAAGCGCGCGAAGAAGAAGGCGAAGGCGGCGGAGGCCGCGGCCGTGGCCGCGGAAGCGGCGGGTCCGGCGACGGTGGTCGAGGGCCGGGAGGCTGCGAGCGGCGGGAGCGCGGCGACAGCGGCGACCGCGGCTCCGGAGGCGGACGGCGCCGCGGAGGACGTCGCGGCTCCGACGGAGTCAGCAGCGGGGGCCGCTCCGAAGAGCCCGAAGGCCACTCCGAAGGCCGCTCCGAAGACGAGTGCTCGGACCGCCGCGAGCACGCCGGCCGGGTCCGGGGGTTCCGCGCCCGTGGACGTCATCGGCTCCGAGCCGATCGAGTCCGCAGCCCCGGTGAAGCCCGCGGAGCCGAAGCCCGTCGAGCCGAAGTCCGCGGAGCCGAAGCCCGCCGAGCCGAAGTCCGCGGGATCGAAGGCCGCTGAGCCGAAGCCCGCCGGATCCGAGTCCGCCGAGCCCGCCCCCGCGAAGCCGGGGCCGGCCGCGAAGCCAGCGCCGAAGCCCCGCACGCCGGCGAAGCCCCGCGCCGCGCGGCCCGACTCCTCCGTCGGTCACGCGTCGGCCGAGCCGAGCGGCGCCACCGAGGCCGCGGAGTAGCGCACCGCCGCACGAGCAGCCGCCCCGCAGCGCCGGCCGGGGCGCCCCCCTACGCCACGCTCGAGGCGGGCGGACGCCCTCCGGCGACGCCGTGCACTCAGGCGCGGACGTCCACCAGCGTCCGACCGTGCAAGCGGCCGGCGAGCACGTCCTCGGCCGCGTCGACCGCCCCGCCGAGCGGCACCGTCGTCGTCAGCTCGTCGAGCAGCTCCAGGTCGAGGTCGTGAGCGAGGCGGCGCCAGGCCTCCTCGCGGAGCTTGCGCGGCGCCTCCACCGAGTTGATGCCGGCCAGCGTCACTCCGCGCAGGATGAACGGCATCACGCTCACCGGCAGGTCCGGCCCCTGCGCGAGACCGCATGCCGCCACGGTCCCGCCCCACCGCGTCTGCGCGAGGGCGTTCGCGAGCGTGTGCGAGCCGGCGGAGTCCACCGCTCCCGCCCAGCGCTCGGACTGCAGCGGCTTCCCGCCCTCCTGCAGCTCGGCGCGGTCGATGACGTCGGAGGCGCCCAAGCGCTGGAGCAGAGCGCCGTGCTCGCCGAGCCGGCCGGTCGAGGCGACGACCTCGTGGCCCAGGCGCGCCAGGAGCGCGACGGCGAGCGACCCCACGCCTCCCGAGGCCCCCGTCACCAGGACGGGACCGCTGCCCGGCCGCACGCCGTGCCGCTCGAGCGCCAGCACGGCCAGCATCGCCGTGAAGCCCGCGGTGCCGATCGCTCCGGCCCGTGCCGCCGAGATGGCGCCGGGCAGCCGGAGCAGCGACGCGGAGTCGACACGCGCCCGCTCGGCGAGCCCGCCGTCGTGGCGCTCGCCGAGGCCGGCGCCGTTGAGCACCACCCGGTCGCCGGAGTCGAAGCGCTCGCCCGCCTCGCCGTCCGCGTACTCCACGGTGCCGACCAGGTCGATGCCGGCGACGAGCGGGGTGCGGCGCACGATCCCGGGCCGCCCCGCCAGCGCCAGGGCGTCCTTGTAGTTGACGCTCGAGTACTCGACGGCGATCGACACGTCGCCGTGCGAGCGGTCGGGATCGTCGCGCTCGAGGAGGCGGGCTCGGTTGGGGGTGTCGGTGTCGGAGTCGGAGTGCCGCTCGACGACGATGGCTCGGTACATGGGCCCACGCTACGCCCGCGGGCCCGCGGCCGGGCGGTCAGTTCAGGGGCCGGGTGCCCTCGGGGAGCGATCCGCCGGAGTAGAGGGCGGCGGCCGCGTCCTGGAGCGCCGTCAGGGCGACGCGCTGCGTCCACGGACCGTAGGAGACGCGGGCCAGCCCGAGCTCCTCGAAGCGGGCGGGGGACTGGGATCCGGGGACGCCGATGACGCTGACGCGCTGCCGCCCGAGGGCGGCGACGAGGGACTCCAGCTCGGCGTCCTGGAGCAGCCCGGGGACGAAGAAGCAGGTGGCGCCGGCGTCGAGGTAGGCGCGGCCGCGCTCGACGGCGTCGGCCAGGACCTCGTCGCGGTCGCGGTCGCCGGCACGGAGAAGCACGTCCGTGCGGGCGTTGAGCGCGAAGGGCACCGCCTCCTCCTCGGCCGCGGCGACGGCCTTCTCGACCGCCCGCAGCGCCTCCGGGAGCGGCTTCGCCTGGTCCTCCAGGTTCGCGCCCACGACGCCGATCCCGATCGCGCGCCGGACCGTCTCGCCCGTGTCGCCGTAGCCCGCCTCGAGGTCGGCCGAGACCGGGACCTCGACGGCGGCGACGATGCGCTCGATCATGCCCAGGTGCAGCTCCAGCGGGATCCGCTCGCCGTCCTCGTAGCCGAACGCCGCCGCGATGGAGTGGCTGGCGGTCGCGAGCGCCCGGGTCTCCGGGAGTGCGGCGATCGTGGTCGCGCTGATCACGTCCCAGACGTTCACCACCTGCAGCAGCTCGGGGGCGGTGTGGAGGTCGACGAGGGTGCGCCCGCGCGCTTCGATGCTCATGGCACGAGCGTAGGGCCCGCGTGCGCGGCGCAGGCCGCCGCATCGCAGTCCGCGCACACCACGAGCTGGGCGCGGCAGGAGAGGTCGGTGCAGTTGCGCATCCGGCTGGTCGGCGCGGCGCACGAGGTGCAGCGGCCGAGCACCTCGGCGTCGGGGGAGAAGGAGACGGAGCCGCGGCCGTCGAAGACGTACAGGGCCCCCTTCCACAGTCCGCGGTCACGCCGCGCCTCGGCGTAGCGGACGACGCCGCCGTCGAGCTGGTACACCTCGCCGAAGCCGCGCGCCGTCATCAGGCTCGACAGCACCTCGCAGCGGATGCCGCCGGTGCAGTACGTGACCACGGGCCGGCCCTTGAGGTGGTCGTAGACGCCGGCGTCGAGCTGCTCGACGAACTCGCGGGTGCTGGAGACCCCCGGCACGATCGCCCCCTCGAACCGGCCGATCTCGGCTTCGAAGGCGTTGCGGCCGTCGAAGAGCACCACGTCGTCGCGCTCGGCGACCAGGGCGTCCAGCTGGTCCGGGTCGAGCCGCGGAGCCGTCCCGACGACCCCTTCGGCGTCCACCCGCAGCTCGTCGGGCGCGCCGAACGAGACGATCTCGTCGCGCACCTTCACCGAGAGACCGGGGAAGTCGAGGCTGCGGCCAGCGTCGTCGAGGCCGGAGCCGTCGCTCCACTTCACCTCGAGCCCGCGGAAGGCCGAGTACTCGCGGGTGCGGCGGACGTAGCGCTTCAGGGCGTCCATCCCGCCGCCCAGCGTGCCGTTCACCCCGTGCTCCGAGATCAGCAGGCGCCCGCGCAGGCCCAGCGACTCGCACAGCTCGCGCTGCCAGAGCCGCACGGACTCGGGGTCGGCCAGCGGCACGAAGCGGTAGAACAGGAGGATCTTCGGCAGCACCGGCACATCCTACGAGGACGTCCGGACCGGGGCGCGGCGTGTGGCAGCATCGTCGGGTGCCCGACGCCTCCGCCCCCGTGCCGCACTCCCGCCTCGAGGACGTCTTCGGTCTCGTCACCGGTGCGTTCGTCGTGTCGCTCGGCCTCTACCTGCTGCGCGCGAGCCAGGCGGTCACGGGCGGTACCGCGGGTCTCGCGCTGCTGCTGGGATACCCGCTCGACATCCCGTTCGGCGTCATCCTCGTCACGGTCAACGTGCCGTTCCTCGCCCTCTCGCTGTGGAAGAAGGGCTGGCGGTTCACGCTGCGGACCATGTTCTCGATCGTGCTGGTCTCGGTCCTGGCGGGGCTGCACCCGCTGGCGTTCGGCGAGCTGCGGATCGAGCCCGTCTACGGCGTCCTCACGGGCGACGTGCTCGCGGGGATCGGCCTCCTGATCCTCTTCCGGCACGGGTCGAGCCTGGGCGGGTTCAGCATCGTCGCCCTGATCGCGCAGGAGCGGCTCGGGTGGCGGGCGGGCTACGTGATGATGGCGCTCGACGCGTGCGTGGTCGCGGCCGCGCTGCTGGTGGTGCCTCCGCTGAACGTGCTGATCTCGGCGGCGGGAGTGGTGGTGCTCAACCTGGTCCTGGCGTTCAACCACCGGCCCGGGCGCTATCTCGGGTCCTGACCCCCTCCGCAAGCCCTTCGGCGCGCACCGCCGGGTTCCTAGGCTGAGGGCGCGGGCCCCCGCCCGCCCTTCCCGAACGGAGAAACCGGATGTCCGACTGGACCTACGACCCCTACGCCCGCCTCGGCGAGGTGCCGACCTTCGCGCTCGAGAGCGACGACATCGCCGACGGTGCGCCCCTGTCCGCCCGCCACTACGGCGAGGGCTCCGGCGGGGAGGACGTCTCGCCGCACCTGCGCTGGTCGGGAGCCCCCGCCGAGACGAAGAGCTTCGCCGTGACGGTGTTCGACCCCGACGCGCCCACCGGCTCCGGCTTCTGGCACTGGGCCGTCTACAACCTCCCGGCCGACACCACGGAGCTCCCCACGGGAGCCGGAGCCGCCGGCTTCGAGCTGCTCCCGGCGGGCGCGCAGACGCTGCCCAACGAGATGCGGCTGCGCCAGTTCGTCGGAGCGGCGCCGCCGGACCGCGAGCACCGCTACTTCTTCGTGGTGCACGCCCTCGACGTCGAGTCGCTCGACCTCGATCCGGAGTCGACGCCGGCGATCCTCGGCTTCAACGCGCACTTCCACACCCTTGCGCGGGCGCAGATCGTCGCCACGGCGACGCCGGACGGCGCGAAGGGCTGACCCGCTCCGCGGGGAGCGCGCGCTACCCGAAGAGGGTGCGCGCCTCCTCGTAGCGGGCGTCCGGGACCGTCTTGAGGGTGCCGAGCGCCTCGGCGAAGTCCACGTGGTAGATGTCGGTGCCGCGCAGGGCGACCATGCGGCCCCAGTGCTCGGCGACGACGGAGTCGATGGCGGCCATGCCCAGGCGGGTCGCGAGGACGCGGTCGAACGCGGTGGGCGTGCCTCCGCGCTGGATGTGGCCGAGCGTCGTGGCGCGGGTCTCGATGCCGGTGCGCTCCTCGATGAGCGGTGCCAGCAGCTCGCCGATGCCGCCGAGGCGGGGCCGGCCGAAGGCGTCGAGGCCGCGCTCGGAGTGGGCGTCGTCCATCGTGTCGAGCGAGAAGCCCTCGGCGACCACGACGAGCGGTGCGCGCCCGCGATCCTGCGCGCTCTGCACCCACTCGACGATCTGGTCGAGGGAGGTGCGCTTCTCCGGGATGAGGATGACGTGGGCGCCCGCGGCCATGCCGGAGTGCAGGGCGATCCAGCCGACGTGGCGGCCCATGACCTCGGCGACCATGCAGCGGCCGTGCGAGTCGCCGGTGGTGCGGAGGCGGTCCATCGCGTCGGTCGCAATGCCGACGGCGGTGTCGAAGCCGAAGGTGTAGTCGGTGGCGCCGAGGTCGTTGTCGATGGTCTTGGGGACGCCGACGATCTTGAGACCCGCGTCCGTGAGGCGCTTGGCCGCAGCCAGGGTGCCCTCGCCGCCGATCGCGATGATCGAGTCGATGCCGTTGCGGTCCATCATCTCGGCGATCTTCTCGGGGCCGCCGTTCTCGCCCTCGAACGGGTTCGTCCGGCTGGTGCCGATGATCGTGCCGCCCTGCTTGGCGATGCCCTGGATCTCGGGGCGGCCCAGGGGCAGGAGGTCGCCGTCGACCACTCCGCGCCAGCCATTCCGAAAGCCCACGAACTCCTGGTCGTAGACCTTGATGCCCTTGTAGACGGCACCGCGGATGACGGCGTTGAGGCCGGGGCAGTCGCCACCGGAGGTCAGGATCCCGATCTTCACCCGCTCAGGTTAGAGGACCCGGTGAACGGATGTGCACGCGGACGACGACGGGCCCCTCCTCGCCGCCTCGAGGAAGGGCCCGTCGTCGTGCTCGGTGCTGGTGGGACTAGGTCGTGACGAGCTCGCCGTTGACGCCGCGGGGGAAGAATCCGCCGGTGCGCGTCCCGGCCGCGGGGTTCAGGTACACGATGTTGAGGACCTGGCCCGGGGTGCGGCTGAACGCGATCGAGCTGGCGTCGGTCGGGACGATGTTCGCCTGGCCGTTGACCTTGACGCCCTGGTCGAGGTCGGTCTTGCCGTCGAGGCTGTCGCGAGCGTCGGAGAGCTTGTTCGCCGAGTCGGACAGGTCGGCGGCGTAGATCGCCGAGCGGATCGCGCCAGCGTGGTACGCCTCCACCGCGAGGATGCCGGCGGCCGCGTCGAGGTAGGTCTTCGACTGGATGAGCGGGGCGGCGCCCTTGTAGGCGGTCACTCCCACGTCCTCGAAGACGAAGGCGCCGAGCAGGAAGTTCGATTCGCTCGCGAACGGGTCGAACGACTGACCGGCCTTGATCAGCCCCGCCGCAACGGCGGCGGAGTTGAAGCTGTCCTTCAGGTTGATCGCCGGGCGAGCCACCTTCGCGGTGCCCAGCGCGGCCCGCAGGAACTTCACGTGGGCCTTCTCGTCGTTCGCGACCTCGGTGGCGAAGCTCTTCAGCCACGGGGTCTTGAAGTCGACGGGGCGGCCGCCGATGACGCCGCCGGGCGTGCCCTTGCCGGTCACGTCCGAGCCGCCGAGGCCGGTGCCGTAGACGGCGCGGAGGTAGAACTCGGCCTCGAGGTACTCGAGGTTGAGGGCGAAGTTGAGGATCGAGGCGTCGCTGGGGCCGCTGGCAGCGACCTCCTCGGCGGAGGCGGTGGGCGCGGCGAGGGCCGCGGCTCCGATGCCGAGGCCGGCGACGCCGGTGGCCTCGAAGAAGCGGCGACGGTCGAGAGCGGTCTCAGAGCTCTTGACGATCGCGTTGCGGATGAAGGTCGTGTCGAACATGTGCGCATCTCCAGTGATAGGCGGGTGCCGGGCAGCTGGAGCGCCGCCGCGACAGCGCGAAGCTACGCCCGGGATCGACCTGCTGACCAGTGGAAACGGGCGATCGGATCCGCGCATGTGTTCACGCCGTCTGAACCAATCCGCCGGGCGTGTCGCTCCGAACACGTCGTGGATGGGGGTTCTGCGGAGGAGCGTCCGATCCGGTGTCGGAGCCGCCGGTTAGCATCACTGCGTGTCGATCCCCGTCTCCGCTCCCGAGCCCTCCTGGGCGACGGTCTACGCGCCGTCGGAGCCGGTGAGCCTCGCGCTCACCCTCCGCACGCTGCTGCGGGGCTCGGGCGACCCGACCATGCTCCTCGACGCGTCCGGCTTCTGGCGGGCGTTCCGCACGCCGCTCGGCCCGGGCACGCTGCATCTGCGGCAGGCGGCGGACGGCGCGGTCCACGCGCGCGCCTGGGGCGGGGGAGCGGAGTGGCTGATCGACGCGGTCCCCGAGCTCCTCGGCCACGGCGACGACTGGAGCGGGCTCGACCTGTCGGCCCACGCGCCGCTCGCCGAGGTGCTCCGCCGCTCGTCGGGCCTGCGCCTCACGCGCGCGAACCTGGTGTTCGAGATGCTCGCGCCGTCGGTCCTCGAGCAGAAGGTCACGAGCACGGAGGCGTGGCGCGCCTACCGGGTGCTGGTGCGCCTCCACGGGGAGCCCGCCCCGGGGCCGGTCGCTCTGCACGTGGCTCCGAGCGCGCAGCAGTGGCGGCGCGTGCCCTCGTGGGACTGGCACCGCGCGGGAGTGGATCCGCGGCGCTCGCGGACCGTCCTCACCGCCGCGCTCGTCGCCTCCGGCCTCGAGCGGACCCTCGCGCTCGGGCGGGGCGGCGACGAGGTCGCCCGCCGGCTGCAGTCGGTGCCGGGGATCGGGCCGTGGACGGCGTCCGAGGTGATGATGCGCGCCCACGGAGATCCGGACGCGGTCAGCGTGGGCGACTACCACCTGGCCGCGGCCGTCGGCTTCGCGCTCACGGGCCGGCTCGGGGTCGACGACGACGGCATGCTCGAGCTCCTCGAGCCGTGGCGCGGGCACCGGCAGCGGGTCATCCGGCTGATCGGCTGCAGCGGAGCGAGGAAGCCGCGGCACGGCCCGCGGATGACCATCCAGGACCACCGCCGGCACTGATCCGCTCCTCCACAGGGCGGCTCGCGGGCGAGTCGGCGCGACCACCGCGTCACGCCGCGTCCGGGCGGCGGGTCGGGCTTAGCCTCGGAGGATGCAGCAGTCCACGACCCCAGGTGTGCCCGGCAGCGACCCGGAGCGCGAGCCCGACGACGCGGCCGTGCGGAGCGGCGTCGACGCGACGGTCGGTGGTCGGACGCCGGAGGGCGGCACGGGGTCGGACGACGAGGTCGAGGCCGGTGAGGCGCGCGACTCCGTGAGCGGGGCCGAGGTCGTGCCGGCGCCGGAGTCCGCGTCCGAGGACGTGGCCGAGCCTCAGGACGCGCAGGAGTCCGACGCTGAGGACGAGGACCTGCGCGAGTCCGGTGTTCAGGACGAGGACGAGGTCGTGCGCGACGCTCAGGACGCGGCCGTGAGCGAGCCCGATGCCGACGACGAGGTCGTGCGCGATGCTGAGGACGAGGTCCTGCGCGGGCCCGACGCCGCGTCGGAGTCGGAGCTCGCCGCGCCCGCCGCCGCCGAGCCCGAGGTCGACGACCGCCCGATGATCGAGCGCGTCGAGTCCCTGGTCCGCCGCTGGATCGCGCGCAGCGGCGAGTTCCCGGTCGAGCCCGCCGCCCAGCGGCTCGCGGGCGTGCTCCAGGACCCGAACGGACTCGACTTCACCGTCGGGTTCGTCGACGGCGTCGCCCGGCCCGAGGACCTCTCGGTCGCGGCCGAGAACCTCGCGGCGCTCACCGCGAAGACGCCCGCCTTCCTCCCCTCCTACCTGCGCGCCGCGATCAGCACCGGCGGCGCCGTCGGCCCCGTGCTGCCCTGGGTGGTCGTGCCCGCGGCCCGCCGGGTCCTCCGCCGCCTCGTCGGGCACCTCGTGGTCGACGCCTCGGAGGCGCGTCTCGGTGCGGCCGTCGCCGCGCTGCGCGAGGGCGGCGACCGGCTCAACCTCAACCTCCTCGGCGAGGCCGTGCTCGGCGAGCGCGAGGCCCGCCGGCGCCTCGAGGGGAGCCTCCGCCTGCTCGAGCGGCCGGACGTCGACTACGTCAGCGTCAAGGTCTCGAGCGTCGTCAGCCAGCTGTCGATGTGGGCCTTCGAGGAGGAGGTCGACCGCGTCGTGGAGCGTCTCACCCCGCTCTACCAGGCCGCCGCGTCCGGAGCCGACCCCACCTTCATCAACCTCGACATGGAGGAGTACCGCGACCTCGACCTGACGGTCGCCGTGTTCCGGCGCCTCCTCGAGCAGCCGGGCATGCTCGACCTCGAGGCGGGCATCGTCCTGCAGGCCTACCTGCCCGACTCCGTCCGCGTGCTCGACGAGCTGACCGAGTGGGCGCAGGAGCGTCGGGCCCGCGGCGGAGCCCCGATCAAGGTGCGCGTCGTGAAGGGCGCGAACCTCGCGATGGAGCGGGTCGACGCGGCCCTGCACGACTGGCCGCTCGCGACCGTCGGCAGCAAGGTGGAGGCCGACACGAACTACAAGCGCCTGCTCGACCGGGCGCTGCGGCCGGAGCGCGTCGACGCGGTGCGCGTGGGCGTCGCCGGGCACAACCTCTTCGACCTCGCCTGGGCGTGGCTCACGGCGACCGAGCGCGGGGTGACCGGCGCGGTCGAGATCGAGATGCTGCTCGGGATGGCGACCGGGCAGGCGCGCGCCGTCCGCGAGGACGTGGGACGCCTCCTCCTCTACACGCCCGTCGTGCACCCGCACGAGTTCGACGTGGCCATCTCGTACCTCATCCGCCGGCTCGAGGAGAACAGCAGCCCCGAGAACTTCCTGTCGGCCGCGTTCCGCCTCGACGACGAGGAGGTGCTGCAGCGGGAGCTCGGCCGCTTCCGCGCCTCGCTCGAGGCCCTCGACGACTCCGTCCCGCCGCCGAACCGCACGCAGGACCGCCTGCGGGAGTGGTCCTCCGGCTCCGGCCGCCGCCTCGTGCAGGAGCACGCCCGCGCCGGCGAGCGGGCGCAGGACCCGGCCGCCGCGGGCCTGACGCAGGCCGTCCTCGGCCTCAGCCGCGGCTCCGGTGCCGCCGCCGCGACCGCGGGCTTCCACAACGAGCCCGACACCGACCCCGCCCTCCCCGGCAACCGCCGCTGGGCGCGCCTGATCACCGAGCGCATCGCCGGCTCGACCATCGGAGCGGGCACGGCCGACGCCGCGCGCGTGAGCACCGAGGCGGAGCTCCAGGAGGTGCTGCGCACGGTGTCCCGCCGCGCGGAGCGCTGGGGCGAGCGCCTGGGCTACGACCGAGCGGCCGTGCTCGACCGCGCCGGCCTCGTCCTCGCCGCGAACCGCGACCGCCTGATCGAGGTGATGGCCTCCGAGACCGGCAAGACGATCGCCGAGGCCGACCCCGAGGTCTCCGAGGCCATCGACTTCGCCCACTACTACGCCACCCGCGCCCGCGAGCTCGACGCCGTCACCGGGGCCACCTTCGTCCCCGCGCGGGTCACCGTCGTCGCTCCGCCGTGGAACTTCCCGGTCGCCATCCCGGCCGGATCGATCCTCGCGGCGCTCGCCGCCGGCTCCGGAGTCGTGGTGAAGCCGGCGCCCCAGGCCCGCCGCTCGGCGGCTGTGCTCGTCGAGGCGCTCTGGGACGCGGGCATCCCGCAGGAGCTCCTCGCCCTGGTCGACCTCGACGAGGACGAGCTGGGACGGGCGCTGATCACCGACCCCCTCGTGGACCGCGTGCTGCTCACCGGCTCCTACGAGACCGCCCGCCTCTTCCGCTCCTGGCGGCCCGGCCTCGCACTGCAGGCCGAGACCAGCGGCAAGAACGCGATCATCGTCACTCCCCACGCCGACTACGACCTCGCCGTCGCCGACATCGTCCGCAGCGCCTTCGGGCACGCCGGCCAGAAGTGCTCCGCCGCCTCCCTGGTGATCCTGGTCGGCTCGGTCGCCCGCTCCAAGCGCTTCCGCGCCCAGCTGGTCGACGCCGTCACGTCGCTCCGCGTCGGCCGACCCGACGACCCGTCGGCGGTGATGGGGCCGCTCATCGAGGAGCCCACCGGCAAGCTCCTGCACGCGCTCACCACGCTGGGCGGAGGCGAGTCGTGGCTCGTCGAGCCGCAGCGCCTCGACGAGAGCGGCACGCTCTGGTCGCCCGGGATCCGCGAGGGCGTCACCGAGGACAGCTACGTCCACCTCACCGAGTTCTTCGGCCCGGTGCTCGGGATCATGCACGCGGCGACCCTCGAGGACGCCGTCCGGATGCAGAACGGCACCGAGTACGGGCTCACGGCCGGGCTCCACTCCCTCCACGCCGACGAGCTCGCCCTCTGGATCGACTCGGTCGAGGCGGGCAACCTCTACGTCAACCGGGGCATCACCGGAGCGATCGTCCGGCGCCAGCCCTTCGGCGGCTGGAAGCGCTCGTCCGTCGGCGGCGGCGCGAAGGCGGGCGGACCCAACCACCTCATCGGCCTCGGC
The DNA here is from genome assembly GCF_009866585.1 of Rathayibacter sp. VKM Ac-2762. Lineage (NCBI taxonomy): Bacteria > Bacillati > Actinomycetota > Actinomycetes > Micrococcales > Microbacteriaceae > Rathayibacter > Rathayibacter sp. VKM Ac-2762. The sequence continues at coordinate 3,366,307 of NZ_CP047419.1, forward strand.
TCCTGGAAGCCCTCGCCCGCGCGCTCCTCCTCGACGCTGCACCTGCGCGGCCTCGACGACCGCGCGCGCCAGTTCATCGAGGCGGCCCAGTCCTCGCTCCGGTTCGAGCAGTTCGACCTGCTCCGCCGCTCCGCACTCTCCGACCAGCTCGCCTGGGCGACCGAGTTCGGAGTCGTCACCGACATCTCGAAGGTCGGCGTCGAGCGCAACCTGTTCCGCTACCTCCGCGTGCCGATCGCGCTGCGCCTGGCCGACGGCGGCGACCTCGGAGAGCTCCTCCGCGTCATCGCCGCGGGCCTGCTGACCCGCTCCCGGATGGACATCTCCACGTCCCTCCCGCTCCCGCCGCGGGTTCAGGAGATGCTCGGCGGCGACGAGCTCGCCGAGATGGCGGGCCTCGTCCCGCGCATCGTCGTCGAGACCGACGCCCAGTGGCTCGAGCGCGCCGCGGCCGGCCGCATCACGGCCCCGCGCATCCGCATCATCGGCGACATCGTCTCCGACCGCGTCGACGGTTACGCGGGCCCGCAGGCCCCCGGCAGCCCGACGCACGGACAGCAGGCCGTCGTCCGCCGATCGTCCGACTCGACCGGCTCCTTCACCGACGTCGTCGCCGGCATGACCCGCGGCAGCACAGGCAAGCCGGTCCCGCTCACCCGCGCCGACGGATCCCGCGTCCCCCTCGCGACCGCCCTCGCCGAAGCCCTCGGCGGCGCCCTCGACACCGCCGTCTACGCCGACCCGGTCACCCCCGCCGGCCGCGTCGAACTGCTGCCCTTCCTCCGCGAGCAGGCGATCTCGATCACGAACCACCGCTTCGGCAACCCGATCGATCTGAGCGACGACGTGCTGTAGTCGATGCCACGCCCGTCCCTGACGGGCGTGGCGCGGTCGGCTTCGCGACGGGGGGCGTTCTGAGGAGCGGGGTGCGTTCGGCTACAGCGATCCGCTGGTACGCGGATCGCTGGTTCGCCTCGGGGACGGTGCTTGCGGGGATGGTGGGATCAGGCTGGCGCGCGTCGGCCTCCCGACGGAGCCCCGGGACGCGGCTCAACGAGGCGCGGGGGACTTACTTGTCGCGGCAAGTAGTGGGTAGGGTGGGGGGATGAGTGCGCCCGAGACACGCTGGCTGACGCCCGATCAGCTCGACGCCTGGCTGCGCTTCATCGCGGTCGTGGAACTGCTGCCGGGCGCCCTCGACACGCAGCTGCAGCGCGACGCAGGGCTCACGCACTTCGAGTACCTGACCCTGGCGATGCTGTCCGAGGCGCCCGACCGCGCCCTCCGGATGACCACGCTCGCCGCCCGCACCAACGCGACCCTGCCCCGGCTCTCGCACGTGGTGACCCGCCTCGTCGCCCGCGGCTACCTCGAGCGCCGCCCCTGCGCCTCCGACGGCCGCGCCACGAACGCGGTGCTCACCGACGCCGGCCTCCAGAAGATCGTCGACACGGCGCCCGGTCACGTCGCGACCGTGCTGGCCGACGTCATCGATCCGCTCGACGCCGAGCAGATCCCGCAGCTGGCCGACATCATGTCGCGCATGCTCGCCCGGCTCGACCCCGAGGGCAGGATGACGGTCGACGCCGTGCGCTCCTCGCTCGGAGACCCCGACACCCGCTCCTGCTGAGCGCACCGACCCCTCACTCCCGGGGCGGACCGGCCTCGGCCGCGGCCGGATCCGTGTACAGGGACTCCCGGACGTGCCCGTCAGGGTCCTCGAGGCCGCGCCCGCATGGAGCCGAGGTCCTGCACCGCGACCGGCTCGGCGCCGCCTGAGGCCGGCCCGTTCCCGAGCACCTCGCCGATCTCCTCCCGGCTGCCGACGCTCACCGCGAAGAGGCCCTGCACCCGGGAGCGCGCGTCGATGATCTCCTTCGACCTGGAGGTCGAGAAGGAGGGGTGCGGGAGGAGCATCGCGGACACGTGCTCGGAGGCGACGGAGCAGACGGCGTCGTCGCTGAACAGCGGATTCAGGGCTGAACAGAGGATCCAGGGTCCGGCCGAGCGCCGGGGAGAACGCCCTCGAGCGCTCCGGATCCGTGAACGGGAGGTCGACGAGGATCGAGTCGACGGCCCTCCGCGTCAGTACAGCGATCGGCCGCGCGACACGCGGGAGTCCGTGCCATCATCGCCTCGTGCAGTTCACCACGACGCTCTTCCGGATCGGCAACAACACCGGCATCGAGGTGCCGCCCGAGGTCCTCGAGGCACTCGGCGGCGGCAAGCGTCCCGCCGTCGCGGTGACGGTGAACGGCTACCGCTTCACCAGCACGGTCGGAGCAATGGGCGGACGCGCGCTCATCCCGTTCTCGGCCGAGAAGCGCCGCGAGACGCAGCTCGCCGGCGGTGACGCGATCGACGTCGTGATCGAGCTCGACACCGCGCCGCGCGAGGTCGTCGTGCCGGAGGACCTGGCGTCCGCGCTGGCCTCAGCGGGCGCTGTGGAGCGCTTCGCCGCGCTCTCGCCCAGCGCGCGGAAGGCCCACGTCACGTCGGTCGAGGGCGCGAAGGCCGCCGAGACGAGGGCGCGCCGCGTCGCCTCGATCGTCGCGGCGCTCGTCGGCTGACGGGCGCGCCACGGTCCGGGACGCCACCTCGTCGCCGGATAGGCTGCCTCCGGCGCCCCACGGCGGAGCGCCCTGGAAGCGGAGTCGGGGGACTTGATGGGTGCGGTTCGGCGTTGGGTGTTCCCGATCGTGTGGATGGTCATCATCGGAGCGGCGAGCATCGCCCTGGTGAAGATCGCGTTCTTCCCGGACGGCGCGGCCGAGGCCGATCCGACGCAGCCGACCGGTGAGATCACCGAGCCGACCGTCACGGTCGCCCGCGGCACGGTCACCAACGACCTCACCCTCCAGGGCACCGTCGCCGCCGACCCCGCCGTGCCGCTGAAGGCGACGGCGGCCGGAACGGTCGACGACGTCTACGTGCAGCAGGGCGCGGCCGTCGCGTCGGGCGATCTCATCTACGACATCCGCGTCGAGACTCCGCGCGACCCGGTCGAGACGACCGGCCCGGACGGCGCCGTCACCCTCACCCAGCAGGAGCCCTCCGTGCGCTTCGAGCGGGTCTACGCCGCGACCGGCGGCACCCTCAGCGCCCTCGGCGTCATCCACGACCAGGCCGTCACGGTCGGCGAGGTGACCGGACAGGTCGCGCCGCCGAGCTACGCCGTCACCGGCACGATCGACGCGCAGCAGCTCTACCGCATCCAGAACCGGCCGACGGAGGCGCAGGTCGCGATCACCGGCGGGCCCGCGGACTTCACCTGCACCGACCTCACCATCAGCACCCCTCTCGCCGGAGCCGGCGAGGGCGGCACGACCGGCGGAGCGACGGACGGCGGCGGCGGTGGAACCTCCACCGGCGGCTCCGGCACGAGCTTCACCTGCCAGGTGCCGACGGAGGTCACCGTGTTCCCCGGGCTCGCCGCCTCGGTGACGCTCGCGGGAGGCAAGGCGGAGGACGTCCTCGTCGTGCCGACCACCGCGGTCGAGGGCACCGCCCAGTCCGGCGTCGTGTTCCGCCGGGCGGACGACGGCAGCACCGAGGAGGTCCCGGTGACGCTGGGACTCACCGACGGCAGCTCCGTCGAGATCACCGGCGGAGTGGAGGAGGGCGCCGAGCTCCTGCAGTTCGTGCCGGGCGCGGAGGAGGCTGCTCCCGACGTCCAGCTGGGCGGCGACTGCATCGCGCAGCCCGACGGCTCGGTCTTCTGCTCGTGACGATCCTCCGGCTCGAGGGGATCCGCAAGGTCGTCCCGCTGCCCGATGCGCCGCCGCTGACGATCCTCGACGGCGTCGATCTCGAGGTGGGCGAGGGCGACCACGTCTCGGTCGTGGGGCGCAGCGGTTCCGGCAAGTCGACGCTGCTCAACATCCTCGGACTGATCGACGAGCCGACCGAGGGTCGGATGCTGCTCGAGGGTGCTCCCACCGAGACCCTGTCCTCGCGGGCCCGCGCGCGCATCCGCGGCGGCAGCATCGGCTTCATCTTCCAGCAGTTCAACCTGCTGGAGGGGCGGACCGCCCGCGAGAACGTGATGACGCCGCTGCTCTACGCGACCGGATCGGAGTTCTGGCGCCGCCGCGACCTCGCGGCCGAGATGCTGGAGCGCGTCGGCCTCGGGCACCGCGTGGACTCGATGCCCGGGCGCATGTCCGGCGGCGAGCAGCAGCGGATCGCGATCGCCCGCGCCCTGGTGCGCCGACCGCGGCTGATCCTCGCCGACGAGCCGACGGGCGCCCTCGACACCGACACCGGCGAGAGCGTGATGGGCCTGCTCGACGAGATCGCCCGCGAGTCCGGCTCCGCGCTGGTCACCATCACCCACGACCCGGCCATCGCGGCGCGGGCCGAGCGCCACTACCGGCTCGACCACGGCCGCCTGGGCTCGACCGCGGATGCGGGTCCCGTCGCCGAGGCGGTGGTCCTCTGATGCGCGCGCTCGTCGGGATCGCCGGCGCGATCGTCGAGGCGTGGACCGAGCTGCGGATCCACCGCGGCCGCGTGCTGCTCTCGCTGATCGGAGTCGCGGTGGCCGTCGCCGCCCTGACCGCGGTCGTCGCCGCCGGCGGCATCGCCCGCCAGGCCAGCATCGAGCAGGCCGAGCGCTCCAGCGGGCGCCCGGCGAGCCTCTTCCTCTCCGCCTACCCCTCCGGTACCGGCACCTCCGAGGTGGATGCCGACGCACTCCAGGCCGCGTGGACCGGTGCGCTCGAGCGCTACTCCATCACCTACGCGAGCCGCTCGACCTACGGCAGCGCGCGCGTCCAGTTCGCCGACGGCGCCGTCGACGTCGCGGTGCAGGCGGTCGACCAGCCCTTCGCCGAGATGCACCGGCTGAAGATCGTGGACGGCTCCTGGTTCACCGCCCGCGACTCCCAGCGCCTCGCTCCCGCCCTCGTCGTCAACGAGCGCTTCTGGGAGCGGATCGGGAGCCCGGATCTGCGCACCCACCCGGTGGTCACCCTGCTCGGCTCCGAGCGCGACGTCACGGGCGTGGTGGTCGGCGTGACTCCCTCCTCGCAGTTCGAGACGGATCCGTCGATGATGATGCTCGCGGACGCCTACCCGGCGGTCGCCCGCGACGCCGACCCGCAGTTCGGCGGGCAGGGCGTGCCGAACTACGAGATGTGGGTGCCGCTCGACCTGGCCGAGCCCCTCGCCGCGGCGGTGGAGCGCGACGTGGCCGGCGCCCTGGGATCCGACTTCGAGGTGTCGGTCGACCGGCAGGACTATTTGGTCTACGACTCCGACCCCTTCGGCGTGCTGACCTGGGTGATCGGCGGCGTGGCGGGCCTGGTGCTGGCGCTCGGCGCGCTCGGACTGCTCAACATCGCCCTGGTCACCGTCCGGCAGCGGATCCGCGAGATCGGCATCCGACGCAGCTTCGGCGCCTCCTCCGGCCGCATCTTCTTCTCGATCATGATGGAGAGCGTCGTGGCGACCGTGGTCGCCGGAGTGGTCGGCGTGACGATCGCGGTCATCCTCGTCACGAACCCGTGGACCGTGGCCTTCGTGCAGGACAACGGCATCGCCGACATCCCGCCTTTCCCGGCCGAGGCGGCGCTGCTCGGGCTCGGGGCGGCGACCCTCGTCGGCGCGCTCGCGGGCCTGGTGCCGGCGATCGTCGCCGTGCGGGTGAAGGTGATCGACGCGATCCGCTACTGAGGCCCGCCGAGGGTGACGACGAGCTCGTCGCCCTCGAGCGCGGCGTGCGCGTCGGAGTAGTGCGCGATCCGGGGCAGCCCCCGGGTGCTCGCACTCTCGTGGCTCCCGACGACGATCACGCGCATGCCGGCGTCCAGACCCGCCCGGATGCCGGCCTCGGCGTCCTCGAACACCAGCGCGTCCTCGGGGGAGACGCCGAGCAGGGCCGCGGCGGCGAGGTAGCCGTCGGGAGCAGGCTTGCCGTTCGCGACGTCGTGCGCGGTGACGACGGTGTCGGGGGAGGGGACGCCCGCCGCAGCCAGACGTGCGGCCGCCAGCGCCGGGCTCGCGGACGTGACCAGGGCGACGCGCTCGCGGGGGAGTGAGGCGAGGAACGCCGTCGCGCCGGGGATCTCGACGGTGCCCTCGGTGTGCTCGAGCTCGTACGCGTCGAGCTCCGCGACGATCGCGTCGACGTCGCTGCCGGCCGGAGCGAAGCGGCGGACGCTGTCGGCGGCGCGGACACCGTGAACGGCGCCGAGCACCGCGTCGTGGTCGAGAGCGAAGCGCTCGGCGAAGGCACCCCAGATGGTCTCCACGACGGCCGTCGAGTCGACGAGCGTCCCGTCCATGTCGAAGAGGGCGGCGCGGGCTCGGAGGAGGTGGGGCATGCGTCCATCCTGGCGGTCGGCGGCCTCCGGCGCCTGCCGGTGCGGACAGCGCTCGGACAGCGCGCGATCAGCCCGCCCTCAGGCCACGCATCGTGTCGCGGCGCTACGGTGGTCCGAGATCGCGGGCAGACGCCCGGAGGGGAGTGGAGGACGTCATGACGGACGACAACGGAACCGGCACGGACCAGGGCGCGAGCACGGGCGGCGAGGCCTCCGGACCCCGCGCCGGGTGGTACCCGGACCCGGCGGGCTCGTCCCGTCAGCGCTGGTGGGACGGGACCGGCTGGACGGAGTCGCTCCGCGACGCGCCGGCGGCCACTCCCACCGCCCCGGCCGAAAGCGGGTCGGCGCAGGCCGCCGCGACTCCCGTTCCGCCGACCGCACCGACTCCGCCCGCGCCGCCCGCCGAGCGTCCCGCCTACGGGGAGACGTCGAGCGGAGCGGCGACGAGCTACGGGCAGTCGGCCTCGGGTCGGTATCCGCAGCAGCCGTCGTCCGCCGACCCGCAGCAGAGCTACGGGCAGCAGGGCTACGGGCAGGGCTACGGTCAGCAGCCGCAGCAGCCCTCCGGCCAGCAGGCTCCCCAGCAGTACGGCCAGCAGCCGCAGCAGCCCTACGGCCAGCAGCAGCCGCAGTACCCGGCCTACGCCGCGGCTCCCGGAGCACCCGTGCAGCAGCGCGACACGAGCATCGTCACGTCCACCCCGTGGATCTGGGTGGTGGTCCTCCTGCCGCTGCTCTCGGCGCTGTCGATCTTCCTCCTCCCGCCGAGCGCGATCGTCGACTCGTCGATGGCCTCGACCTACGGGCCGAGCTCGTCGATGGGGATGTCGACCGCCTACCTCGTCGGCCTCGGCGTGCTCCAGGTCGTCGGCTTCCTGATCTACGCGGCGGAGGTCGTCTTCGCCTTCCTCGACTGGCGCCAGCTGAAGCGAGCCGGCCTGCAGCGTCCGTTCCACTGGGCGTGGGCCTTCCTCGCCGCTCCCTACGTCTACGTGATCGGCCGAAGCGTGGTCGTGAAGCGCGTGACCGGCGGCGGACTCCTCCCGCTCTGGGTCTTCCTCGGCGTCGTGGTCGTGTCGTTCCTCATCGCGATCGGCTGGACGGTGTCGCTCTTCTCCCAGATGACGCAGGCCTTCGCTCCCGCGGGCTTCTGAACCCGTGCGCGCCGCCGATCTCGTCCTGACCGGCGGCGCCGTCTTCACCGCCGACGCCGTGCGCTCCCGAGCGCACGGCGTCGCTGTCGTCGGAGGGCGGATCGTCGCGGTCGGCGCCGACGCCTCCGACCTGATCGGGCCGCGCACCGAGGTGGTCGACCTCGAGGGCCGGATGCTCGTCCCCGGCTTCCAGGACGCCCACGTGCACCCGGTCTGGGGCGGCGCCGCGCTGCTGCGCTGCTGGCTCGGAGCGGGAGGGTCGCCCGCCGAGCACCTGGCGACGGTCGCCGGGTACGCGGCTCGGGAGAGCGGAGCGGAGTGGATCCTCGGCGGCGGCTGGAACCTGCCCGACTTCCCCGGAGGCACCCCGACCGCCCGCGAGCTCGACACGGTCGTCCCTGACCGGCCCGCCTTCCTCACCAACGCCGACGGGCACGGCGCCTGGGTCAACTCCGCCGCACTGCGCCTCGCGGGGATCGACCGCATGACGCCGGACCCCGCCGACGGCCGCATCGAGCGCCTGGCCGACGGCACCCCCTCCGGCACCCTGCACGAGGGGGCGATGGACGCGGTCCGCCGCCACCTCCCGCCCGCGAGCGCGGACGAGCTCCACCGGGCGCTGCTCCTCGGGCAGGAGACCCTGCACTCATTCGGAGTGACGGCGTGGCAGGACGCGATCATCGGCTCCTACGGCGATGTGGGCGACCCCGGTCCGGTGTACCGCCGCGCGGCGCTGAGCGGCGAGCTGACCGGGCGCGTCCGCGGTGCGCTGTGGTGGGACCGGGGCCGCGGCGTCGAGCAGATCCCGGAGCTCGTCGAGCGGCGCGCGGCGCTCGCCGCCGACGGCTTCGCGCCGACGACCGTCAAGATCATGCAGGACGGGGTCGCCGAGAACTTCACGGCGGCGATGCTCGAGCCCTACCTCGACGGGCACGGCGGCCACGGTCACGGCGACGGCCTCTCGATGGTCGACCCGCGCCTCCTGAACGAGGCCGTGCCGCTCCTGGACGCGGCCCGGTTCCAGGTGCACTTCCACGCGATCGGCGATCGCGCCGTGCGCGAGTGCCTGGACGCCGTCGAGCGGGCGATCGAGGCGAACGGGCGCCGCGGCAACCGCCACCACCTCGCCCACCTGCAGGTCGTGCATCCGGACGACCTGCCGCGCTTCCGTGCGCTCGACGTCGCGGCCAACCTGCAGATGCTGTGGGCCTCGCTGGAGCCGCAGATGGTGGAGCTGACGCTGCCGTTCCTCGGTGAGCGGCGCGGCTCGTGGCAGTACCCGTTCGGCGACCTGCTCCGCTCGGGCGCGGTGCTCGCCGCGGGGAGCGACTGGCCGGTGTCGACGCCCGACCCGCTCGCCGCGATCCACGTCGCGGTGAACCGGCTCTCGGCGCCGTCCGAGCGCGAGCCGGGGTGGAGCGAGGAGGTGTTCCTCCCGGAGCAGCGCCTCGACCTCGCCACCGCCCTCTCCGCCTCCACGGCCGGCTCGGCGTGGGTGAACGGCCTGGACGGCGAGTCGGGCTCGATCGCCGTGGGACTCGCGGCGGACTTCGCCCTGCTGGACCGGGACCCCTTCGCCGGCGACCCCCGCGCGATCGGGGACACCCGGGTGCTGGGCACCTGGATCGGCGGCGAGCGCGTCCACACCGCAGCGGACGCGCCCGCCTGATCCGGGTCGTTCAGGAGGCGGCGCTCAGCAGGTGATCGCTCCGCCGATGATCCCAGCGAGCAGCCCGCCGGTCGCGGAGGCGATCGCGCCGGGACCGGAGATCGCGCCGATCACCCCGCCGGTCGCGGCACCGCTGACGCCGCTCCCGGCGACGCAGTGGCCCCACTCGGGCGAGCTCCAGTCGCTGTTCAGGTGCAGGCCGCCCGCCGCCGAGCGGGACGCCGAGTCCGGGGCGAAGTGGAAGGTGAGCGTGTCGGAGTCGTCGATCGACCAGTGGCCCGACACGGTGCGGCCGCGTCCGACGTCGATCCTCTCCGGGAGTGCGTCGGACGTCTCGGCGCCGTCCGTGAAGCCGACCCCGCCGCCCGCCAGCTCGACGATCCGCGTGTCGTCGGTGACGTCGAAGGTCACCGTCGACGCCGATCCGCCCCGTGCCTCGAGGTGCACCCGGCTGCTCGTCTCCTGCCTCGCCGGCTCGGCGTGCGCGGCCTGCGCTGTGAACAGCGGCACCGCCAGCAGAGCGGCCGCCGCCGCGACCAGTGCCGTGCTCGTCCTCTGTCGTTCCATCGTCGTTCCCTCCATCGGATTCCGATCCAGGAGGGAGGGCTCAGCGCCGCCGGTCGACGAGGGCGAGGACGACGGACGCCACCGCTGCCGCGACGGCGGCGGTGACCACGACGTCCCACGGATCCTCGGCGCCCACCGCGGTCGCGACGAGGTGCCCGGCCAGGACGCCGACGAACAGTGCCGGCAGCATCAGCCAGATGCGCCGTCTCCGTCGTGCCGCCGTACCGGCCTGTTCCCTGTCGCTCATGCTCGCCCTCCTGGATTCACCATACAGGTATGGGGTACCAGGCGGTCGCGACGCGCGTCGAGGAGGTGGCGCGATCCGTCAAGCCTCGCTGCGCTGGATGAGGCGGGAGAGGACGATCGCGGAGCGCGTGTGGTCGACGTTGGGCGCGATGCGGACCTTCTCGAGGGCGAGCTCGAGGCTGGGGATGTCGCGCGAGCGGATGTGGACGATCGCGTCGGCGGAGCCGGTGACCGTGCCCGCGTCGACGACCTCGGGGACCGCGGAGAGGATGCGGCGGAGCTCGTCCGGAGCGACGGTGCCGCGGCAGAAGAGCTCGACGTAGGCCTCGGTGGCCATGCCGTCGACCGCGGGGTCGACCTTGATCGTGAAGCCGCGGATCACGCCGTCGGCCACGAGGCGGTCGACGCGGCGCTTCACCGCGGAGGCGGAGAGCCCGACCACGCCGCCGATGTCGCCGTAGCCCGCGCGGGAGTTCTGGCGCAGCAGATCGAGGATCTTCCGATCGATGTTGTCCATGCTCCGAGGATAGGCGCGGCCGGAGCGGCGCCTGGACGGCAGCAGAGTGACACTGGAGATTCGTGACGCCCGGCTATATAGTTGCTCTCGGTCAATAGTTGATCGCAGTCAACTAGAACCGCCGCCGTGCTGAAGAGGAGCCCATGTCACACCCCGAACACCGCGCCGCATCGCGCGGAACCACCGCGCCGCACGCCCCCGCCGGGCCGGACGGCGCCATGTCGCACCGCCAGGTGCTCGAATCGCTCAGCGGCCTGCTGCTGGGCATGTTCGTCTCGATCCTCGCGGGCACGGTCGTGTCGACCTCGCTGCCCCGGATCATCTCCGACCTCAAGGGCGACCAGAACGCCTACACCTGGGTCGTCACCGCGACCCTGCTCGCGACCACGGTCTCCACCCCGCTCTGGGGCAAGTTCGCCGACCTGTTCAACCGCAAGCTGCTGATCCAGCTCGCCCTCGGGCTGTTCGTCATCGGCTCCGCCCTGGCCGGCTTCTCGCAGGACACGAACATGCTGATCGTCTTCCGCGTGTTCCAGGGCCTGGGCGCCGGCGGACTCGCCGCGCTGAGCCAGATCATCATGGCCGACATCATCAGCCCCCGTGAGCGCGGCAAGTACGCCGGCCTCTTCGGCGGCGTGATGGCGATCGGCACCGTCGGCGGCCCGCTCCTGGGCGGCGTCGTGACCGACGCGTTCGGCTGGCGCTGGAACTTCTTCATCGCGATGCCCGTCGCGATCGTCGCGATCGTCCTCCTCCAGATGACCCTCCGCCTCCCCGCGCACCCCAAGCGGAAGGTGCGGATCGACTACCTCGGCGCCGTGCTCATCGCGGGCGGCGTCTCGCTCCTGCTGATCTGGGTCTCCCTCGCCGGCAAGAACTTCGACTGGGCCTCGTGGGAGACCGCGGTCATGGTCGGCGGCGCCGTCGTGCTGCTGATCGCCGCCGTGATCACCGAGCTCACCGTGGCCGAGCCGATCATCCCGATGGGGATGTTCAAGAACCGCACCTTCAGCCTCGCCGTCGTGGCGAGCATCTCGGTCGGCGTCTCGATGTTCGGCGTCGCCGTCTTCCTCGCGCAGTACATGCAGCTGGCCCGCGGAGCCACGCCGACCCAGTCGGGCCTGCTCACCATCCCGATGATGGCCGGCCTGCTGATCGCCTCGACGATCTTCGGCGGGATCATCTCGCGCACCGGCAAGTGGAAGGCGATCATGATCAGCGGCGGCGTGCTCGCCGTGATCGGAACCTCCCTCCTCAGCACCCTCCGCTACGACACGGACCTGGTCCTCGTCGGGATCTACATGGCCGTCCTCGGCGCCGGCCTGGGCATGCTGATGCAGAACCTCGTCCTGGTGGTGCAGAACTCGATCGAGGTGAAGAACCTCGGCGTCGCGACCAGCGCGGTCACGTTCTTCCGCAGCCTCGGCGGCACCGTCGGAGTCTCGGTCCTGGGCTCGATGCTCGGCACCGTGATCGCCGACCGCATCAAGACCGGCATCGCGGGGCTCGCTCCCGCCGACCAGGCTCTCGCCGCGCAGGCGCTGGGCAGCGGCACGATCCCGCAGCCGGCCACCCTGCCCGACGCCGTGCGCGTCGTGGTCGAGAGCGCCTACGGGATCGGCGTGGGCGACGTGTTCCTCTACAGCATCCCGCTCGCCGTGGTCACGCTGATCGCCGTCGTCCTCCTGCCCAACGTGAGCCTCGGCTCGAAGAACGCGGTGCAGCTCAAGGCGGAGCCGACCACTCCGCTGCAGGCCGCGGAGGACGCCCTCATCGCCGCCTCGGACGGCCAGGCGGCGCTCCGCCCCGTCGGCCAGGCCAGGCGGACGGACGACGCGACGCACGCCCGGGAGGGTCGCGAGGCCACTCCCGTCGGACACGGCCGCCACGCCGACGAGGAGCGGCAGGAGGAGCCGGTCGGGCACGCCCGGCACGCTGCTCCCACCGGCTCCGTCGACGTGATCGAGCGCTCCTGATGCCCGCCGCCGCGCCCTCGGCCGAGGCGCTGCACGAGGTCGAGGAGCAGATCACCGTGCTCGCCGTCCAGGTGCGCCTCGCCGTCCGGGACGCGGCGGCGTCGATCGACCCGGCGCTGCCGCCCTTCGGACTGCGGCTGCTGCGGATCCTCGAGCGCTGCGGTCCGGTCCACTCCGGCGCCGCGGCGGAGCGGCTCGGGGTCGACCGCAGCGCGATCAGCCGCCAGGCCCGCCAGCTCGCCGAGCTGGGCCTGGTCGAGATGACCTCCGATCCCGCCGACGGCCGAGCGCGGTTCCTCTCGCTCAGCGCGGCCGGATGCGAGCGGATGCGCGACCTCGGCGGCCGTCAGCGGCAGCGGATGCAGGAGGCGCTGAGCGCCTGGCCCGAGGAGGACCTGCGTGCGTTCGCGGGATACCTGGAGCGGCTGACCGCGGCGGAGTGACCCGCATGATCTGGACGAGTGGCGCGGACCGACGGGGTCCGCGCCACTTCTGCGTGCGGGCCGCCGGACGCGGCGCGGGCGCGCTGACCGCGTGCCGTCTCGCGCCACCCGGTGCCGACGGCGTCGTGGCCGTTCTACATTTCCTGAGATGTTCTCACTCAGGAGGCGATGACCCTGTTCTCTTTCGACCACGCAGCAGCGGCGGAGCTGGTCCGCGCCTCGGACGAGGCGGCGGAGGCGCTCGCCTCCCAGGGGCTGCTGAGGTCCGTCGCTGCCGAGTACGCGCTGGGCGAGTTCCGCGGCGCGTACGCCGAGCTGTTCCGCCGGGTCTGCGTCTGCGACAGGGAGAACCGCGGTCGGCTGAGCGCCGAGCTGCACGAGCTCGCCGACACGGTTCGGCTCGTGGCACGGAAGGCCGAGGAGGAGCGTCGGCGCCGGGAGGAGTACGCGGCCTGGGAGCGGCGGGCGGACGAGCGCGAGCAGCAGCGCCGCCTCGATCCGGTCGCGGCCCTCGCGGCGGGAGTCGAGGAGGTCGTCGACCGGCCGCCGTCCGATCGGCCGGTCGTGCCTCCGCCGATCCGTGCGCTGTTCTCCCCCCGGTCGGTGCCCCGCACGTCCCCGGGCGGCCCCGCCGCGGGAGGCACGACCTCCGCCGACCCCGAGCGCCTCGACGTCTTCGTCTCGCAGACCCGGCAGGCGGACGCGGCGATGCGCTCCCGGCTCCAGGATCTGATGGCCGCCTGGGGAGCCTTCGGCAACCGCTGCTCGTGGGCGCCGGTCGAGTCCTTCTCGGTGCTCCGGGGCTTCCGCGAGCTGCTGTCGATCGGTGCGGCCGACGCGACCTGGGTCGAGCAGATCTCCCTGGCCTTCACCGCCGCGGGGGGAGCGGCGCTCTCCGTTCCGGTCCTCGACGCCGTCGGCACCCTGGCGCGGCCCCGGGGCGGCCGGAGCCTGCTCGACTCCCTCGCGGCGCTCTCGTCCGACGATCTCGCGACACTCCTGGCGGCGTCGCCCGACCTCGCGGCGCGCCTCGGGCGACTGGCTCCGACCCTCGTGAACGACTGGTGGCGGAGCCTCGACTCCACGGACGGCGCGCGCTTCTCGCCGCAGCAGGAGGCGCTGGTCGCCGGTCTGCCCGGGGTGATCGGGAATCTGGAGGGTGTTCCCTACCGCGCCCGGGTGAGGGCGAACGAGAGGGCGCTGAGGGCGCGGATCGTGGCGCTGAGGAGCGAGGCGGCGGGCCTGCGCGGGAAGGCGGGCGACGGGGAGCGACTCGCGGCGGTGGAGTCGCAGCTGGTGGCGCTGAGGGACGTGCGGGCATCGCTCCGGCGCGGTCTCGGTCAGGACCCGCGCTTCCTCATCTCCCTGACCGCCGACGAGCCTCCGCTCGCCGCCGTCTCGATCGGCGATCCCGACACCGCCAGGAACGTCACCTACGCCGTCCCAGGGATGGGACAGACGACGGAGAGCATGACCCGATGGACGAAGGCGTCGCAGAATCTGCAGTCGCTCCTCCCGCCCGGCAGCGCCGTCGTCTCCTGGATCGGCTACGAGACCCCGCCGATGGCGCGGCTCGGCGGGAACGGCATGGACGTCCTCACCTCGAACCAGGCGGTCGCCGGCGGCGCCGCACTCGCCTCGGCTGTCCAGGGGCTCTCCGCGGTCCGGGGCGACGACCTGCCGAAGCCGAACGTCGTCGCCCACTCCTACGGCAGCACCGTCATGGCCGTCGCCGCCTCGCGCTCGGACGTCGAGCTCGGGGTCGTCGTGACGCTGGGCTCGGCCGGCCTCCCGGACAGCGTCGACGAGGCGAGCGACCTGCACGCGGAATCCGTCTTCGCGGGGCAGGCGCGGGACAAGTACCTCGGCGAGACCGAGAGCGGCGACGAGGCCGCGTGGATGGGCCGCGCCTTCAGCTGGAACCACCACACGGATCCCGCAGACGAGGACTTCGGCGCGCGCGTCTTCGGTGTGGAGACCGGAGGCGACGCCGGGAGGATCGTGACGGATCACGCTGCACTGAAGAGCGACGACGGCGATCTCGCGGGGTATCTCGACAAGAACACCGAGTCCCTGCAGAACGCGGCGTGGGCCGTCTCCCGGCGACTCGACCTGCTGACCGAGAACCGGCCGCTCGGACCGACCGCCTTCCAGAAGGCGGTCGTGGGAGCCTCCCATGGCGGGTAGAGGCTCTCCTCAGCGGAGGGGCGTCGCGCTGACCGTCGCCGCTCTGCTGGTGATGTCGATGACCGCTTGTGCAACAGAGAAGGAGACGAGACCGGTGAGCACGATGAGTCCTCGGGAGGGTCGGGACCGGGTGGTGGAGTTCGTGCAGGACTCCGCGGGGCGGCTCGATGTGGAGGGGTGGTGGCCGCGGAGCGGCGCGGCCAGGCCCGATGTGTGCGGGCCCGGCGACCGGGTGAGCGGTGCGAGCTACAGCTACGACTGGTGGGCTCCGGCGGGCACCGATGTCGAGGGGGATGCGCGGAAGGTCGCGGACTACTGGGAGTCGCTGGGGATGACGGTGAGAGTGACCGATTCGACTCCGCGCCCGACGGTCTACGGGCAGGGCGGACCGGTGCTGCGGGCGAGCTTCGTCACCGGCGCTGTCGAGGAGATGTACATGATCGGGGCGGAGATGCCGTGCGCGCCCGGCGATTTCGAATCACTCCTCCTCGAGGACGAGGCTCAGCGCGCGGCGGGCGCGGTCCTTCCGGGTGATGAAGGGGTCGTCCCGAAGCCGGATCCGTGGGACCTCCCACTCCAGTCCGATCCGTCGGGTTCCGGCTCGGAGGGATGAGCCGCCCCGTCCACCGCGTCCGGATCGGAGATGCCGACGTCGCTTCCGTTGCCGGGGGAGGGGTCGGCCTCAGCGCGGTGCGCCCACCAGCTGCGCGACGTGCACGACGAAGGCGCGGCGGCGGTCGCGCGTCTCCTCCCCGCCCCGGGAGGCGAAGGGGGTGAGGTGCCAGATCTCGCAGAGGCCGAGGAGGGCGATGAAGAGGTCGTCGGCGGACCAGCTCGCGTCGACGACGCCGGTGCGCTGCCACTCGAGGACCCGGGCCTCGGGGGCGGGGACCCCGCCGAGCTGCTCGCCGGCCTCCTCCCAGACGCCGGCTCCCTCCAGGCGCGCCCACGTGAGCAGGCGCAGGAACTCCGGGTGCTCCCACACATGGTCGAACATGCGGCCCGCGAGGTCGGGGAGGTCCGCCGCCTCGGCGAGGAGCGTCTCGTCGAGAGCGCCGAGCGCCTCGACGACGGTCGCGACGAACAGGCCGCGCTTGCCGCCGTAGTAGGCGTAGAGCCGCTCCTTGTTCAGACCCGCCGCCGCGGCCACACGGTCGACCCGGGCGCCCGCGAAGCCGTGGGCGGCGAACTCGACGGAGGCCGCGCGGAGGATCCGCTCGCGCGCGGGCAGCGCCGCATCGGATGTCGGCTCCATGGTTCACCTCCGGGCGCTCGAACGATACACTCTTCTTCGCCCAACCAACTGGTTGGGGTGGTTCGGCCCCGACGACGCGGCTCGGATCCGGACCCGCCGGTCCCGCTCCGCTCCGTGTGAAAGGCCGCCATGCCCTCCCCGTCCGCTCCCTCCTCCGCCCGCCGCTGGTGGGTGCTCGTGATCCTCGCGCTCACGCAGCTCGTCGTCGTGCTCGACGGCACCATCGTCACGATCGCGCTCCCCGCCGCACAGGCCGACCTCGGCCTCACCGACGTCGAGCGCCAGTGGGTCGTCACCGCCTACGCCCTCGCGTTCGGCGCGCTCCTGCTCCTGGGCGGCCGCATCGCCGACTACACCGGCCGCAAGCGCACCTACCTGATCGGGATGATCGGCTTCGGCGCCGCCTCCGCCTGGGGCGGCCTCGCCACCTCCGGCACCGAGCTGATCGCCGCCCGCGGGCTGCAGGGCGCCTTCGCCGCGCTGCTCGCCCCGGCCGCTCTGGCCCTCCTCACCGTCTCCTTCCCCTCCGGCCGCGAGCGGGGCACGGCCTTCGCCGTCTTCGGAGCGGTCGCCGGAGCGGGCGCCGCCGTCGGCCTCGTGCTGGGCGGGCTGCTCACCGAGTTCGCCGACTGGCGCTGGTGCCTCCTCGTCAACGTCCCCGTCGTCGTGGTCGGCGCGATCGCCGGCCAGCTGCTCGTCACCGAGAGCCGCGCGGAGGGGCGCAACCGCTTCGACGTCGCCGGGACGATCACCGTCGCGCTCGGGCTCGCGAGCGTCGTCTACGGCTTCACCCTCGCCGAGCAGGGCTGGCTCCGCGTCGACACCCTCGGCTTCCTCCTCGTCGGCGTGCTGCTGCTGGCCCTCTTCGTGCGGATCCAGGCCCGCTCCGACCACCCGTCGCTGCCGCTGCGCATCGTCGCCGACCGCGTCCGCGGCGGAGCCTTCCTGGTCCAGGCGATCGTCGGCAGCGTGATGATCGGCTCCACCCTCTACCTGACCCTGCACCTGCAGCTGGTCCTGGGCCTGCCGCCGCTCGAGGCGGGCCTGGCCAATCTGCCGATGACGGTGACGATCATGATCGTCGCCGGAGTCGCCGCCAAGCTGCTGCCGCGCATCGGCCCGCGCGTGCTGATGATCGTCGGCCCGCTGATCGCGGCGGCCGGGCTCCTCTACCTGAGCCGCATCACCCCCGACGGCGGCTACCTCCTCGAGGTGCTGCCCGCGCTGATCCTCCTGGGCGTCGGCATGGCGATGGTCTTCGTGCCGCTGCAGAACCTCGCGCTCACCGGAGTCGCGGCCCACGACGCCGGTGCCGCCGGAGCGACCGCGAACGCCGCCATGCAGATCGGCGGCTCGATCGGGCTGTCGATCTTCACGACCCTCTACGCGGGAGTCGCGGGCGAGCAGCAGTCGCCGGTCGCCTTCGTCGACGGCTACTCCGCGGTCTTCGTCGCGGCCGCGATCGGGCTGGTCGTCGCCTCCGTCGTCGCCGTCGCGATGATCCGGGTGAAGAAGGAGGAGTTCCTCGCCCAGGCTCCGAAGGAGGCCGTCGCCCACCTGGGCTGATCCCGGCCTAGGCTCGGAAGCGCCATGCAGCCACTGACCGAGACCGAGATCCGCGAGTCCTTCGTCAACGCCTCCCGCAAGGAGGTCGCCGACCTCGCGCTGCCGAAGGACTTCGACGCGCTGGACTGGTCGGTCATCGACCATCTCGGCTGGCGCGACCGGAGGATGGGCCGCCGCGCCTATGTCGTCGTGCCGCTGGAGGAGCGCCTCGTCGGGGTCCTGCTCACCCAGGCCGACGCCCTGCCGCGCTCGCGGGCGCAGTGCTCGTGGTGCCGCGACGTGCAGCTCCCGAACGACGTCGTCTTCTTCGGGGCGCGGAAGGCCGGAGCGGCCGGGCGGGCGGGGGACTCGCTCGGCACGCTCGTCTGCTCCCGCTTCGAGTGCTCGGTGAACGTGCGGCGGCGCCCGTCGGTGGCCTACATCGGCTTCGACCTCGAGGCGGCGCGGGCGCAGCGGATCGCCACTCTGCGGGCGCGCACCGAGGGCTTCGCGCGCGAGGTGCTCGGCGAGGCGTGACCGCGCTCAGCGGCGCGTGGACGCGCGCACGTGCATCCGCTCGCCCTGGCGGCCGAAGAGGCTGAGGAACTCGACCTGCTGCTCGTCGGCGCGGCCGAACCAGTGCGGCACCCGGGTGTCGAACTCGGCGGCCTCGCCGGCCGGCAGCGCCAGATCGTGTTCGCCGAGCCGCAGGCGGAGCCGCCCGCTCAGCACGTAGAGCCACTCGAAGCCCTCGTGCGCGCGCTGCTCCGCCGGCTCCGTCACCGGCCCGGCCGGGAGCGTGTGCTTGAACGCCTGGAGCGCGCCCGCGTCGCGGCTGAGCGGCTGGATGAGCATGCCGTTCCGGCGCACCGGCCGCCCGTGCACGCGGGGATCCTCCGGCGCGGCGCCGACGAGCTCGTCGAGCGGCGCCCCGAGGGCGCGGGCGATCGGGAGGAGCAGCTCCAGCGTCGCGCGACGGCCTCCGCTCTCGAGGCGCGAGAGGGTGCTCGCCGAGATGCCGGTCTCGGCCGCGAGGGACGCGAGCGTGCGGTCGCGGCGGGTGCGCAGGCGCCGGAGCCGTGGCCCGACGGCGGCGACGATCTCGTCGTCGGACGGGGCGGGCGGGGTCTCGGGCACGACGCCATCCTGGCACGGGCGGTCGCGCCGCATGCCGGAACGGCACGGATCCTCGCGGCCCAGCCCGGGGCGGCGGAGCATCGACCCATGACCTCCACCGACGCCCCCACCGGCCCGTCCGTCCCCGCCCCCGCCGACGTCCTGATCCTCGGCGCCTCCTTCGCCGGCCTCGCCGCCGCCACCGCCCTCGGCCGCAGTCTCCGCGACGTCCTCGTCGTCGACGGCGGACCTCCGCGCAACGCACCCTCGCCCGGTGCCCACAACGTGCTGACCCGCGACGGCGTCCCGCCCACGGAGCTGGTGCGCCTGGCGCGCGCCGAGGCCGAGGGCTACGGAGCACGGGTGGTCGAGGGCGAGGCGGTCCGCGCGTCCGCGGGGCCCGAGGGTGTGACCGCGACCCTCGCCGACGGCACGGTCCTCCGCGCGCGCCGCCTCCTGCTCGCGACCGGCGTCCGCGACCTGCTGCCGGAGATCCCCGGGCTCGGCGCCCGCTGGGGACGGGACGTCCTGCACTGCCCCTACTGCCACGGCTTCGAGGTGCGCGGCCGGCGGATCGGCGTGCTCGGCAGCTCGTTCGCCGGGCACCAGGCGCAGATGTTCCGACAGCTCAGCGACCGGACGTCGATCCTGCTCCACGGCGCACCCGCGCCCGCCGGCGACGAGGCGGCGGCGCTGGCCGCCCGCGGGATCGCTCTCGTGCCGGGTCGCGTCGAGAAGGTCCTCGTCGAGGACGACCGCCTGGTCGGCGTGGTGATCGACGGTCGGCGGCACGAGCTCGACGCGCTCGTCGTCGGCCCGCGGGTCGAGGGGCGGCTCCCCGAGGGGCTCGGCCTCGAGCTCGCCGACCACCCGTCGGGAGTCGCGCGGCACCTCGCCGTCGATCCGATGGGCCGGACCGGCGTCGCCGGGGTCTTCGCCGCGGGCTCGCTGGTCGAGCCGATGGCGCAGGTCGTCGCCTCGTCCGCCGACGGGCTGCGCGTGGGCGCGGCGATCAACCACGACCTGATCGAGGAGGAGATCGCCGCCGCACTGCGGGCCGCCTGACGCGCGCTCAGCGGCGGCGGTACTCCAGCTCCGGGCGGCCGGGGGAGCCGTAGCGGGGCGCGCGGTCCGCCACTCCGGAGTCGGCGAGATGCTCGAGGTAGCGGCGGGCCGTCACCCGCGAGATGTCGAGGCGGGTGGCGAGCTCGGCCGCCGAGAGGCCGACGGGGCCCAGGAGTGCGGTGACGGCCTCGAGGGTCTGGGCCGAGAGCCCCTTGGCCAGACCCGGGGCGTTGGAGGTGCGGAGCGCCGCGAAGGCCCCGTCCACCTCGTGCTGGCTGGCGACGTCGGCGCCGTGCATCCGCTCGCGGTACGACCGGTAGCTGGCGAGCTTGGCGGCGAACGCGCTGAAGACGAACGGCTTGATCAGGTACTGCACGATGCCGGCGGCGACGGAGGCGCGCACGTTCGCGGCGTCGCGGACGGCGGTGATCGCGATGACGTCGACGTCCAGGCCCGCCGCCCGGACGGCCCGGCAGAGGTCGAGGCCGCCCATGTCCGGCAGGTTCATGTCGAGCAGGATCAGCGCGATGCCCGGGTCCGCGCGCAGCGCCCGGATCGCCTCCGCCCCGCTGCCGGCCATCGCGGCCACCTCGAAGCCGTCGACCCGTCGGACGTAGTCGGCGTGGGCGCTCGCGGTCAGCGGCTCGTCCTCGACGACGAGCACCCGGATCACGACGCCACCCGCGCGGGCAGCGGCAGCTGCACCGTGAACACCGCGCCGACGTGGCGCGAGACCTCGATCGAGCCGCCGAGCCGCTCCACCACCTGCTGCACCAGCGCCAGGCCGATGCCGCGGCCGAAGCCGTCCGACTCCTTCGTCGAGTAGCCGCGCGCGAAGACGTCGGCGGCGCTCGCGACTCCGGGGCCGCTGTCCGACACCTGCACAACCAGCTCGCCCTCCGCGAGGCCGAGGTAGACCTCCACCCACGGCTCGCGGTCCGGAGCGGAGGAGGCGGCCGCGTCGAGGGCGTTGTCGATCAGATTGCCGAGCACCGTCACGAGGTCCCCGGGCTCCAGCCCCTGCGTGCCGGGCTCGAGGTGCGTCTCGAAGTGCAGCTCGACGCCGCGCTCGCGGGCCTGTGCGGCCTTGCCCAGCAGCAGGGCGGCGATCACCGGCTCCTGCACGGAGCCGAGGACCCGGTCGGCCAGGCGCTGGCTGAGGTTCAGCTCGCCGGCGGCGAACGCGAGCGCCTCGTCGGGGCGGCCGAGCTCGATCAGCGACGCGATGGTGTGCAGGCGGTTCGAGAACTCGTGGGTCTGCGAGCGCAGCGCGTCCGAGAGGGTGCGCAGCGACTCCAGCTCGCCGCTCACCCGCTGCAGCTCGGTGCGGTCCCGGAGCGTGACGACCGTGCCGAGGGGGCGGGCTCCGGGGGAGGCGGCGGGCCGCTCGTTCACCACGAGGATCCGCTCGCGGGCCACGACCAGGCGGTCCGAGACGGGCTCGTCGTCCTGCAGCAGCTCGCGCAGGGCGACGGGGAGGTCGAGCTCGGCGACCGGCACCGGCGTCCGCACGCCCTCGAGCCCGAGCAGCTCCAGCGCGTGGTCGTTGGCGAGCACCAGTCGGCCGCGGTCGTCGACCAGCAGCAGCCCCTCCCGCACCGAGTGCAGGACGGACTCGTAGTAGGCGAAGACCTGGCTCATCTGCTCCGGGCCCCGCCCGCCCGTGACCCGCCGCAGGTAGCGGGCGAGGAGCCACGAGCCGAGTGCGCCGAGCGCGACCGCACCGAGCGCGCCCCACGCGACGACCTGCACGCGGGCGGCGAAGGAGGCGTCCACGGCCGAGAGCGTGACGCCCGCCGACACGAGCGCGACGACCGCGCCGTCGGCGTCCTCGATCGGTGCGACGGCGCGGACGGAGGGCCCGAGCGTGCCGGTGTACGTCTCGGTGAAGGTCCGCCCCTCCAGCGCGGGCTCGATCGTGCCCTGGAACGGCAGGCCGATCCGGTCGCGGTCGCGGTGGGTGTACCGGGTGCGGTCGGGGGCCATGATCGTGAGGAAGTCGACGCCGGTGTCCCGCATGACCTCCTCGGCGTACGGCTGCAGGCTCGCGGAGGGATCCGCACCGGCCGTCGACTCCAGGACGAACGGATTGTCGGCCACCGTCCGCGCCACGACGAGGCTCCGCTGGGCCGCCTCGTCGCCCGCTCGGCTCCGCGCGTCGAGGGCCAGCACCGCGACGGCCGCCGCGGCGATCAGCAGGATGCTCAGCAGCTGCACGGCGAACAGGCGCGCGGCGATGCTGCCGCGCGGTCCGCGTGCGCTCGGCGTCCTGACCATGCCACTCCCTCGTGAGCGAGCGCTCGGGGCGCCCCGCCGTGAACAGTATGAACGCAACCGTGCCGGGCTCCGGAGGCGGGGCCACCATCGTCCTACCCCCTCACCTCGACGAAGAGAAGGACACCCCCATGGCGAAGACGCCTCAGACGCCGTCCGACCGGCTGATCCCCGCGGTCACCCCTCCGAAGACCCGGCGGCGCATCGACCGGAACCACTGGCTCTACATCGCCGTCATCATCGCCGTGGTCGCCGGCGTCGTGGTCGGACTCGTCGCTCCCGCCTTCGCGGCGACGCTCGAGCCCGTCGGCAAGGCCTTCGTCGGACTGATCAAGATGATGATCGCGCCGATCATCTTCTGCACCATCGTCATCGGCATCGGCTCCATCGCGAAGGCCGCCACGGTCGGCAAGGTCGGCGGACTCGCGCTGGGCTACTTCATCGTGATGTCGACCTTCGCCCTGGCGATCGGCCTCGTCGTCGGCAACATCCTGCACCCGGGCGAGGGCCTCGACATCTCGAGCGCCACCTACGACACCAGCGACCTCAAGGCCGAGAGCACCAGCGACTTCGTCCTCGGGATCATCCCCGTCTCGCTGTTCTCCTCGCTCGTGGACGGCAGCATCCTGCAGACCCTCTTCGTCGCGCTGCTCGTCGGCTTCGCGCTGCAGAAGATGGGCGCCAAGGGACAGCCGATCCTCGGAGCGATCAAGCAGCTCCAGGTCCTGGTCTTCCGCATCCTCTCGATGGTGCTCTGGGTCGCCCCGATCGGCGCGTTCGGCGCCATCGCCGCGGTCGTCGGCAAGACCGGCTGGGGAGCGGTCGTCGCTCTCGCCACCCTGATGATCGGCTTCTACATCACCTGCGCGATCTTCGTGGTCGTCGTCCTCGGCCTGCTGCTGCGCCTGGTGACCGGCGTCAGCATCTTCTCGCTGATGAAGTACCTGGCCCGCGAGTACCTGCTCATCGTCGGCACCTCCTCCTCGGAGGCGGCGCTGCCCCGCCTGATCGCGAAGATGGAGCACCTCGGCGTCTCCAAGCCCGTCGTCGGCATCACCGTGCCCACCGGCTACTCCTTCAACCTCGACGGCACGGCGATCTACCTCACGATGGCGTCGCTGTTCATCGCCTCGGCCACCGGAGCGCCGATGTCGATCCCGGAGCAGATCGGCCTCCTCCTCTTCATGATGATCGCCTCGAAGGGCGCCGCGGGCGTCACCGGAGCGGGCCTGGCCACGCTGGCCGGCGGCCTCCAGTCCTTCCGTCCCGACCTGGTCAACGGCGTCGGCGTGATCGTCGGCATCGACCGCTTCATGTCCGAGGCCCGCGCGGTCACCAACTTCACCGGCAACGCGGTCGCCACCCTTCTCGTGGGCACCTGGACCAAGCAGATCGACATGGTGCAGGTCCGCGAGGTCCTCGGCGGGCGCTCGCCCTTCGACGAGACCACGCTCGGAGCGGACGACCACGAGGCCCCCGCGTCGGGCACCTCGATCACCGAGGGGATCGCCTCGATCCAGGACTCCGACGAGGCGTCGCGGATGCGTGCGGAGATCGCGGCCAAGCGCTAGCCGATCCGATCGCGACGGCCCCGCCTCCCGGAACCGATCCGGGAGGCGGGGCCTCCGTCGTGCGCGGGTCAGTGCCTCCGCACCCCGAGCAGAGGCAGGGTCACCGAGCAGAGCGGCCCGATCAGCACCGCGAAGAGGAGGGTGCCGAGGCCGGCGTCGCCGCCGAGGGCCCAGCCGATGAGCAGCACCGTGAGCTCGACGCCCGAGCGCGCCACCCAGATCGGCAGGCCCGTGCGGGTGTGCAGGCCCAGCATCAGTCCGTCGCGGGGCCCCGGACCGAGGTGGGCGCCGATGTAGATCCCGCTCGCGACCGCCAGAAGCACGAGGCCTCCGGCGAAGAGCAGGCCGCGGGCCCACCACTCGTCCGGCGTCGCCAGCACGCGCAGCCCGACGTCGATCATCGTGCCGACCACGAGCACGTTCAGCACGGTGCCGAGACCGGGCCGCTGTCGGAGGGGGATCCACAGCAGCAGGACGAGCAGGCCGATCACGTTCGTGAGCAGTCCGATCCCGAGCCCGGTCTGGTGCGCGACCCCCTGGGCGAAGACGGTCCACGGGTCCACGCCGATCGCCGCTCGGATCATCATCGCGTCGGCGAATCCGTAGAGGATCAGGCCCACCAGCAGGCGCGGCACGGGTCGGAGGCGCCACTGGCCTGCTGGGGGAGCGGCGGCGGCAACGGGAGCGGTGAGGGTCATGGACTCATCACAGCGCGACATTGGCCTTCTTCGCGCGGTCCAATCCGGCTACCTTGGACGCATGGCTGATGTCCACTTCGGCGCGCGCGCCCTGCAGACCCTCCTCGGCGACTGGCGCGAGCAGCGCGGCACCCGGCCCGCCTACCTCGCGCTGGCCGATCGGATCCGCCTCCTCGGGATCGACGGCCGCATTCCCGCGGGTAGCCGCCTGCCCGCCGAGCGCGAGCTCTCGGCCCGCCTCGGCGTCAGCCGCACGACAGTGGCCGCCGCGTACCGCGAGCTGCGCGACAGCGGCTACCTCGTCAGCGTGCGCGGCTCCGGCAGCGTCACCCGCCTGCCGGGAGCGGCCGTGCACGCGGTGCCCTCGCTCGCGCCGGACTTCCTCGACTTCACCAAGGCGGCCCTGCCCGCCGTCCCCGAGCTGGCCGAGGCGTACACCCGCGCGGCGCAGGCGGCCCCCGAGCACTTCGACTCCGGTTCCTACGACACCGTCGGCCTGCCGGTGCTGCGCCGCGCGATCGCCGAGCGCTACACCGCGCGGGGTCTGCGCACCGAGCCCGGCCAGATCATGGTGACCATCGGCGCGCAGCACGCGATCGCGCTCGTCGCCCGCACCCTGCTCGCGCGGGGTGACCGGGCGCTGATCGAGGCCCCGACCTACCCGCACGCCTACGAGGCCCTCCGGCTGGCCGGCGCGCGGCTCGTGCCGGTGAACGTCGACGGGGCGGACGGCTGGGACGGAGAGGGCCTGATCGCCGCGCTGCGCGGCACGAGCCCGAGCCTGGCCTACCTGATGCCCGACTTCCACAACCCGACCGGCCGCTCCATGGCCCCCGAGCTGCGGGAGCGGGCGATCGCCGCCGCGGCCCGGCAGGGGACCCTGATCATCGCCGACGAGACGACGGCCGAGCTCGACATCGACCGGCGGATGTCGCCGCTGCCGTTCGCCGCCTACGGGCCCGAGGGGACGGTGCTCTCGATCGGCTCCGTCGGCAAGACGCTGTGGGGCGGCATCCGGATCGGCTGGATCCGCGCCGAGCGGGCGGTGATCCGCAAGCTGGCGCTGGCGCGCTCGGCGAGCGACCTCGGCACGCCGATCCTGGAGCAGCTCCTGGTCGCGGACATGCTCGGCCGGATGGACGGCGTGCTGGAGCTGCGGCGCTCGCAGCTGCGCGCCGGCCGCGACCACCTCGAGGCGGCCCTGGCGCGCGCGATCCCGGAGTGGAGCGTGCCGCGGGTCTCGGGCGGCCTCTCCACCTGGGTGGGCCTGGGCCGGCCGGCGAGCTCGCAGCTCGCGCTCGCCGCCCGGACGGCGGGCCTGCTGATCACCGCGGGCCCGCGCTTCGGGATCGACGGCGCCTTCGAGCGCTTCCTCCGCATCCCGATCGGCTACTCGCCCGAGGCGACCGACCGGGCCGTGGAGGCGCTCGCGACGGCGTGGGCGCAGGTCGCCCGGCACCCGGCGGCCGACCCGGGGTACCTCGCCGACGTGGTCTGAGGTGGAGTGCCCGCCGGGCGTGTGAGATCGTTCTCTCATGAGCGACGGGTACGGCTACCTGCTGGTCCACTTCGTGGAGGACCGGACCGGCCACAGCGAGAAGATCTTCCTCTCGCTCAGCCGGGGCGACGATCCGCTGCGCTGGCGGGCGCTCGGGCCGGTGCTGGAGTGGACCGGCGGCACGGGCGGCGTCCGCGACCCCCACATCGTCCGCGGGCCGCGGGGCTTCCACCTCGTCGCCACCGATCTCCGCGTCTGGCGGCCCGAGGGCCCGGACTGGGACCTCTACCGGCACCGGGGGAGCCGCGACCTCGTGGTCTGGGACTCCCCGGACCTCCTCGAGTGGTCCGAGCCGCGCGCGGTCGCCGTCGCTCCCGAGGGCGCGGGCATGGCCTGGGCGCCGGAGTCGGTCTACGACCCGGTCTCGGGCGACTTCCTCGTGCACTGGTCCTCCGGCCTGGCCGAGGACGGCGACCCCGCCACCGGCGAGACGGGCGGCAGCCGCATCCTGATGTCCCGCACGCGCGACTTCCGCACGTTCACCGAGCCCGAGACCTACCTGCGGCTGCCCGGTGGAGTGATCGACATGATGCTGCTGATCGAGGGCACGGCCGTCCACCGCTTCGCCAAGCAGCACGACGAGGCCCCCGACACGATGCAGGTGTTCCAGCAGGTCGGCTCCTCCCTCCTCGCGGACGACTTCGCCACCGTCGCCCGGGGGATCGGGCAGGAGCTCGGCCCGAGCATCGAGGGGCCGCTGGTCTTCCGGCACCACCGCGAGGAGCGCTGGTCGCTCTGGGTCGACCAGTACGCCCTCCGCCCCTACGGCTACCGCGCCTACACGAGCACCGACCCGGCCTCGGGCCGCTGGGAGCTCGCGGAGGAGTTCGACCTGCCCGAGGACACCAAGCACGGAGCGGTCCTCCCGCTCACCCGATCCGAGTACACGGCGCTCGACGAGCGCCACCCCGCCTGAGAGGCCCCGCATGACCGACTTCAGCCCCCGTCTCGCCGACGCCCTCGTCACCGTCCTCGGTGCCGACGGCGCTCCGCTCGCCCACGCCGACGTGACGGTCGAGCAGCGACGCCACGCCTTCGCCTTCGGCTGCACCCCTCCGAGCACCGACCCCGCGCGCGCCGAGGAGCGCCGGCTCTGGCTCGACCTGTTCGACACGGCGACGCTCCCCGTCTACTGGGGCCGCTTCGAGCCGGAGCGCGGCCGCACCGCGACGGAGGAGGTGCTCGCCGAGGCGCGCGCGCTCGCCGCGGACGGCGTCCGCCTGAAGGGGCACCCGCTCGTCTGGCACTACGTGAAGCCGGAGTGGCTCGACGCGCTGCCGCTGGACGAGGCCGAGCAGCTCCTCCGCGCGCGCATCCGCCGGGAGGTGGGCGCCTTCGCCGGGCTGATCGACACCTGGGACGCGATCAACGAGGTCGTCATCATGCCGCGCTTCGCCAACGAGCCGGACGGCGTGACGAACGCCGTCACCCGCCTCGCCCGCGAGAAGGGACGCGTCGGCATGGTCGAGCTGGCCTTCTCGGAGGCACGCAGCGTCGGCACCGGACCGGTGCTCGTGCTGAACGACTTCGACCTCGGGCCCGAGTACGAGCGGCTGATCGAGGACGTGCTCGAGGCCGGGATCCGGCCCGATGCGATCGGCCTGCAGTCGCACATGCACCAGGGGTTCCGCGGGGAGGAGCAGATCACGGCGATCTGCGACAGGTTCGCGCGCTTCGGCCTGCCGCTGCACTGGACCGAGACCACCCTCGTCTCGGGCGAGCTGATGCCCGCCGAGATCGAGGACCTCAACGACCACGTGGTCGAGCACTGGCCGACCACTCCGGAGGGAGAGGCGCGGCAGGCGGACGAGATGGTGCGGCACTACGAGACGCTGGTCGCGCATCCGGCGGTCGAGGCGATCACCTACTGGGGCTTCGACGACGCCGGAGCCTGGCTCGGAGCGCCGGGCGGGTTCCTCCGCCGCGACGGGAGCCCGAAGCCGGCCTACGAGGCGCTGCGCTCGCGGATCCGCGGGGACTGGTGGCTCGAGCCGACGGTGCTCCGGACGGACGCCGAGGGGCGCATCGGCGTCCGGGCCTTCGCCGGGGACTTCGCGCTCTCGAGCGCGGGGGCGGGCGCTGCAGTGAGCCTCCCTGTCGGGTCGTCGACGGCGGAGGTCCGCCTGGGCTGAGGGCGTCCGGGCCGGCCGGTGGCGCGGGTCGCCCCGTCGCGCGCCCCGGAACGCCGCGTCCCTCCCAACACTCAGTCGGCTGATGGAAGACTCGGAGGGTGCATCTCCTCGCGGTCCTCAGCATGAAGAACCGGGCGCTCATCGCGCTCGTCACCGTCGTCATCGCCGTCTTCGGCGGAGTCGCCCTGACCGGGCTCAAGCAGGAGCTCGCGCCGTCGATCTCCTTCCCGCAGCTCGCCGTCGTCACGTCCTACCCGGGCGCCGCTCCAGAGGTGGTCAACGACGACGTCTCGACGCCGATCGAGACCGCCATCCAGGGGGTGCCGGGGCTCGAGACGACCAGCGCGACGTCCTCCACGGACTCCTCCCTCATCTCGGCGTCCTTCACCTACGGCACCGACCTCGCCACCGCCGAGCAGAAGATCCTGCAGGCGATCAACCGGATCAAGAGCACGCTCCCGGACGGCGTCGACCCGCAGGTGGTCACCGGCTCCCTCGACGACCTGCCGGTGCTGCAGCTCGCCGTGTCGAGCGACGGCGACGCGGACGCGCTGGCCGAGCGCCTGCGCACCACGGTCATCCCGGACCTGGAGAAGGTCGAGGGCGTGCGCGAGGCGGCGCTCGTCGGCGAGACCGCCCAGCGCGTCACGATCACTCCGGACGACGCGGCGCTCGCCGCGGCCGGCCTCTCGACCGGCGACATCCGCTCGGCCCTGCAGCAGAACGGCGTGCTCGTCGCGGGCGGACAGATCACCCAGGACGGGTCGACCTTCTCGGTGCAGTCGGGCGTCAAGCTCGACTCGACCGACGCGATCGCGGCGCTGCCGCTGCTGCCGTCCGCAGGTGCCTCCGCGGGTGCGGGCGGCGCCGGTGCGTCAGCGGGCGCGGGTGCCTCCGCGGGCTCCGGCGCTTCGGTCGGCGGCTCCGACGTCGGAGCGGCGGCGGGAGGCGCGGCCGTGACCGCAGAGCCGACGGTCACCACCCTCGGCTCCGTCGCGACCGTCGCCGTCACCGACGCCCCCGTCACCTCGATCTCGCGCGTCAACGGCCAGCCCGCCCTGACCCTCTCGATCACGAAGCTCCCGGCCGCGAACACCGTCGACGTGTCGACCGGCGTGGCCGCGCTGCTCCCGGACCTCGAGGAGTCGATAGGCGACAACGCCGCCTTCACCCCGGTCTTCGACCAGGCGCCCTACATCCAGGAGTCGATCGCGTCGCTCGCGCAGGAGGGGGCGCTCGGCCTCGTCTTCGCCGTGCTGGTGATCCTGCTGTTCCTGCTGTCGGTGCGCTCGACCCTGGTCACGGCCATCTCGATCCCGACGTCGGTGCTGATCACGTTCATCGGCCTGCAGACGGCCGGCTACACCCTCAACATCCTGACCCTCGGCGCGCTCACCATCGCGATCGGGCGTGTGGTCGACGACTCCATCGTCGTGATCGAGAACATCAAGCGGCACCTCGACGCGGGCGAGGACCGGGCCCGGACCATCGCGGTCGCCGTCCGCGAGGTCGCCGGCGCGATCACCGCCTCCACGATCACCACGGTCGCGGTGTTCCTGCCGATCTCGTTCGTCGGCGGCACCACGGGCGAGCTGTTCCGGCCCTTCGCGCTGACCGTGTCGATCGCCCTGCTCGCCTCCCTCGTGGTGGCGCTGACGATCGTGCCGGTGCTGGCCTACTGGTTCCTCCGCCCCTCGAAGCGGCCGGCGGTGCGCCAGGCTGCGCAGGCGGCGCTCGCGGAGGAGCGCGCGGCGGCCGGAGGGGCACCCGCCTCGGGGGTCCCGGCCGACACCGCCGCGCCGGTCGAGGAGGCCCCGCACCACGGCGCCCACGCCGCTCCCCGGCGGGCGCGCGGGCTGCAGTCGGTGTACGGCCCGATCATCCACTGGACGCTGAAGCACTCGGTCGTCACCGTCCTCCTCGCGCTGCTCGTGCTCGTCGGGACCGGTGCGCTGTACCCGCTGATGAAGACGAACTTCCTCGGCTCCAGCGGGCAGGACACCTTCACCGTCACCCAGACGGTCCCCGTCGGCCAGAGCCTCGACGCGCAGGACGCGACGGCGCAGCAGGCGAGCACGGCGATCCTCGGCGTCGGCGGCGTCGAGACCGTCCAGCTCACCGTCGGCTCCTCCGGCGGTCTGCAGAGCGCTTTCGGCGGGGGAGGAGGCGCCGGCACCTCGATCCGCTACTCCGTCACCACCGATGAGTCGGCCGACCAGGAGGCCGTGCAGGCGGACGTCCGCGACGCGCTGTCGGGCGTCGCCTCGGCCGAGGACATCAGCGTCGCCGCCTCCTCCGGCTTCGGCGCCTCCTCGGACATCGAGGTCGACCTCTCGACCGCCTCGCAGAGCGATCTCCAGAGCGCGAGCGACCAGCTCCTCGAGGCCCTGCGCGGGACCGACGGGATCAGCCAGGCCGAGAGCAACCTCTCCTCCTCGCTGCCCTACATCGCGGTGCGGGTCGACCGCGACGCCGCGGCCCGGGCGGGTCTCAGCGAGGTCGCCGTGGGCACGATCGTCAGCCAGGCGCTCCAGCCCAGCCAGGTCGGCAGCGTCGTGATCGACGACCGCACCCTCTCGATCTACCTGGCCGACGGGCAGCCGCCGGCCACCGTGGACGAGCTGCGGAACCTCGAGGTGCCGACCCTGACCGGCACCGTCGCGCTCTCCACCCTCGCGGCGGTCGAGCAGACGGACGGTCCGGCGAGCATCACCACCGAGCGCGGGCAGCGCACCGCGACCATCACCGTCACCCCGGAGGGCGACGACCTCGCCTTGGCCAATGTCGCCGTGCAGAACGCGATCGACGCGACGGCGCTTCCGGCCGGTGTCGACGCCTCCCTCGGCGGAGTGACCGCCGACCAGGCCGACGCGTTCTCGCAGCTGGGCATCGCGCTGCTGGTCGCGATCCTGATCGTCTACGTCGTGATGGTGGCGACGTTCCGCTCGCTCCTGCAGCCGCTGCTCCTGCTCGTGTCCGTGCCGTTCGCGGCGACCGGCGCGATCCTCCTGCAGGTGATCACCGGTGTGCCGCTGGGCGTGCCGTCCCTGATCGGCGTGCTGATGCTGATCGGCATCGTCGTCACGAACGCGATCGTGCTCGTGGACCTGGTGAACCAGTACCGCGATCGCGGGATGCCGGTGCGGGAGGCGCTGCTGCACGGCACCGAGCGGCGGCTCCGGCCCATCCTGATGACCGCCCTCGCGACGATCTTCGCCCTGCTGCCGATGGCGCTGGGGATCACGGGCCACGGCGGCTTCATCTCGCAGCCGCTGGCGATCGTCGTGATCGGCGGCCTGGTGTCCTCGACGGTGCTGACCCTCGTGGTCCTGCCCGTCGTCTACAACCTGGTCGAGGGGTATCGTGAGCGGCGGCGTGCCGCCCGCGCCGGGAAGGCGTCGGCATGACGGACATCAGGGATGCGGCCGAGACGGTCGGCTCGCGCTGGCGCAGCGGCCCGGAGCGCGCCACCGCGGTCCTCGACGAGATCGGTCCGGAGCGCTTCGTCGCCCGCGACTTCCGCCCGGGCACGATCCGGCACCTCGTCCTGATCCGCTTCCGCCCGACGGCGCTGGTCGCCGAGGCGGACGAGGTCACCCGCCGCTTCCTCGCCCTGGCCGACGAGTGCGTCCGCGACGGACGTCCCTACATCGAGTCGATCGAGACCGGGCCGCAGCTGAGCATCGAGGGTGCGGGCGAGGGCTTCGACCGCGCGTTCCTGCTGACCTTCTCCTCCGAGGGCGACCTGCACTACTACCTGGGCCGGCCGGCCGTCGAGGACCCCGCGCACTGGGATCCGGCCCACGACGCGTTCAAGGAGTTCGTCGGGCCGTTCGTCGACACGGCCGGCATCGTCGCGTTCGACTTCCGACCCGAAGAGCACTGATGGCGACTCCCGACTTCGTGCTGCGGCTGCGCGAGCGGATCGGGACCGAGCTGCTCTGGCTCACCGGCGTGACCGCGGTGATCCTCCGCGAGGAGCCGGCGCTCGAGGTCCTGCTCGTCCGGCGCGCCGACACCGGAGCCTGGACGGCCGTCACCGGGATCATCGACCCGGGCGAGACCGTCGCCGGCACCGCCCGCCGCGAGGCGCAGGAGGAGGCGGGCGTCGAGATCGAGGTCGAGCGCCTCGTGCAGGTGCACACCCTCCCGCCGATGCAGTACCCCAACGGGGACCGCTCGCAGTACCTCGACCACGTGGTGCGCTGCCACTGGATCTCCGGGGAGGCCCACGTCGCGGACGACGAGTCGACCGAGGTCGGCTGGTTCGCGCCCGACGCGCTGCCGCCGATGTCGGACGAGCACCGCGCCCGGATCGAGCGGGCGCTGTCGGACGAGCCGGGCTGCTCGATCGACTGACGGCGGGGGTGCGCGCCGGACGAGGCGGGGCCGCCTCTCGGGAGCGGCACGCGGATGGCGCCGGGCGTCCTGCCGTGTCGGCCTCCGACCGGGCGGGCCCTCGGGCCGGGCTCCTCGGACCCGGTTCGCCTCGGATCGGGCGCTGCTCAGACCGGACGCGCGAAGCAGAGCACCGCGTCGTCGCCGACGTGGGCTCCGAAGCCGTCGATCGCCGTGAAGCCGAGCGCCTCGGCCGCTGCGGCGAGCTCCGGCGCGGCGGCCAGGCGCAGCGTGCGGATCCGCTGCACCCGCGCCCACGACTCCGCCGCCGCGACGAGCCGTCGGGCGACTCCCGTGCGCCGGTGGACGGAGGCGACCACGAGCTCCAGCACCTCGGCGAAGTCGTCCGGGCCGGGAGCGAGCACCAGCACGCCGGACGCCGCCCCGTCGATCCGGGCGATCAGGACGCGGGCGTGCGGGGGCGGGACCGCGGCGAGGAGGCCCTCCGCTCCGGCTGCGTCCTCGAGGCGGACGACGACTCCGCTCACGAGCCCATGTGGGCGCGGAGGAACTCGACGACCCGAGCACGCAGAGCGTCGTCGAGCAGCGCGATCGAGTGCAGCGAGCCGGGGAGGACGAGGAGGTCGACGCTCGACCCCGCTCCGCGCAGCGCCTCGGCGAAGCGGGTCGACTGGCTGAGCGCGACCCGTTCGTGCGCCGCGTGCGCGATGAGGAACGGCGGCTCGGAGCCGTCCACCTGCGCGAGGGGCGAGGCGGCGGTCGCAGCGGGGCAGGAGGCGAGGTCCGCGCAGTCGAGGTAGCTGCGCACGGCGGCCGCGACTCCGACCACCGGGTCGTCGTCGGCGAGGCCGGCGGCGCTGAGATCGGAGGGGCCGCTCAGGTCGACCACGGCGGCCAGGCGCGACGAGGTCGCCGGCAGCGTGCCGAGCAGAGAGGCGAGGTTGCCGCCGGCCGAGCCTCCGAAGGCCGCCACCCGCTCCGGATCGATGCCGAAGCGCGCGGTCTGCTCCGGCTCGAGCAGCCAGTCGAGGGCGGCCGTCACGTCGTCGAGCTGCGCGGGGAACACGGCGGCGGGCGCGAGGCGGTAGTCGACCGAGACGGCGACGAACCCCTCCGATCCGAGCCACTGGCAGATCGGACGCCAGTTCGCGTCGGCCTTGCCTCCACGGGCCCAGCTCCCGCCGTGCACGACGAGGACGGCGGGCCGCGGCTCCGCCGACGGGGCAGGGGAGGAGCAGACGTCGACGCTCTGCCCAGTGCTCGCGTCGTAGACGACGTCGGCCGTCACGCTCACGCCGGACCAGTCGGGTGCGGGTGCCGCTCCGAGCGCCTGCGCCACCGGCTCCGAGACGGGAGTGGTGCTCGCGCAGCCCGAGAGGAGCAGTGCGAGGGCGGCCAGGACCGCGGCGACGCGTCGCGGGGATCGGGTGGGCTCGCGCATGAGTGCGATCAGCGTACGGGGTGCCCGGCGCCCCGGATGCGGCACCCCCGCGATCAGGGGGTGCCGGGCTCGCGCTGCAGACGGACCAGGACGACCCCCGCGAGGATCAGCGCGCCGCCGCCGAACTGGATCGGCGCGGGCAGCTCGCCGAGGATCAGCCACGCGGCCGCGATCGAGAACAGCACCTCCGTCAGCCCGACGAAGGAGGCGATCCGCGTGCCGAGACGGCGTCCGCCCTCGATCCCGAGCAGATACGCCAGCACCGTCGACATGCCGAGGATCACGCCCGCAGGGAGGAGCCAGCTGACCTCCGCTCCGACGAACACTACCTCTCCGAACGTCGCGCGCAGCGGTGTGACGCCGAGCGCCCCGAGTGCCAGCAGGATCGCGGCGCCGACCGTCATCGCCCCCGCCGTGAGCGCGATCGGCGGCAGCTCCGGATCCACCCGGCCGGCGATGACGTAGTAGACGCACAGGCCGAGCGAGGCGGTCAGCGCCCAGGCGATCCCGACCAGCTCGGGGGTCGACTCGCCGGACAGGTCGAGCACGAGCACCAGGCCGCCGAGCGCGAGCGCGGAGCCGGCGAGGGTGAAGCGGCCGGGGTGCCGGCGCGTGCGCGCCCAGGCGAAGAGGACGAGGAACACCGGCGCGAGGTACTCGATCAGCAGGGCGACGCCGACCGACATGTGCTCGATCGCGCTGTAGAAGCAGAGCTGCGCGGCGATCACGGCGAAGACTCCGTAGAGGGCGATCGTGCCGAGGTTGCGGCGGAGCACGGGCCAGCGGCCGCGGAGGGACAGGAGCGCCGGGATCGCGAGGATCAGGGCCGCGCCGCCCGCCCGCCAGAGGACCGCGGACGCCGGCGTCCAGCCCGCCTCGAGGAGCGGCTTCACGAACGGCCCGCCCAGACCGAACGCCGCCGACGCGGCCAGCGCCGCGACGAGGCCGGAGCCGAGGCGCCGTGCAGGCGCGGGCGCGCTCGCGGCGGGGAGGGTGACGGCGGCGGTGCTCTCGGCGGTCATGGCCGGCTCCTTCAGGAGTCAAAAGGATTACACTCGTGACAGCGAGCTGATCGCACACTACTGAGACGCACTGTCAGGAGTCAACATGGTGTTCGCCTATGACGTAGAGGCGTCGCTGACCTCCACCGCCACCCTCGTCAACACGCTCCCCGAGCTGTCGCCGTCCGGCGAGGACGAGATGGCGACGATCGAGCAGCTGGACGACTTCCTCCTCGAGAACCGCTACACGGGCAGCCGCGACGGATCGGCCGAGGAGCTGGAGGCCGTGCAGGCGATCCGCTCCTCCCTCCGCACCCTCTGGCTCACGCGCGCCGAGGAGGACCTCGTCCCCGTCGTCAACGGGATGCTCGACTCCGGCCGCGCGCTCCCGCAGCTGGTCCGGCACGGACCCTACGGCTGGCACCTCCACGCGACGCGCGACGAGAGCCCGCTCGCCACTCGCATCCTGGTCGAGGCCGCCATGGCGTTCGTCGACGTGATCCGCGGCGACGAGCGCGAGCGGATCCGCGTCTGCGCGGCGGAGGACTGCGAGGCGGTGCTCGTGGACTTCTCCCGCAACCGCTCGAAGCGCTACTGCGACACGGGCAACTGCGGCAATCGCGCGAACGTGGCCGCGTACCGCGCTCGGCGGGCGTCGCAGTAGCGGACGGGCGGTCGTTGCGCGCGGGCGCGCGTCGATCGTGCTGCGGCTCGGGGCCGGGGGGCTGTATGCGGGGCGACTCCGCGGGGGACCGGTTGCGGAGGTGCGCGGCTCCCGGGCTTCGCGGGTCCGGACCTGGGCGGCTCCGGACCTGAGCGGCTCCCGGCCTTCGCGGCCCCCGACCTGAGCGGCTCCTGGCCGCACGTCTCCCCGCCCTAGCCAGGCTCCGGGGCCGCGTGTAGACTCACTCGGTCGGCTCTTGACACCGTGCGTTCTCGTGCGGATGGGTTTGTTAGTCAAGTGGGCCGAGTCTCCGACAGTCGTCGTGAGACGAATCACATGTGTGAATCGGCCCCGGTCAATGACTCGCCCGGGTTCTCCCCCTGCTGCCCTGCAGCAGTCCAGCGCACGGACGCCCCTCACGACGGGGCTCCTCCGGCGTCGCCTCCTCGCGCACGACCTGAACCCAGGAAGAACTGCCATGCCCAAGAACAAGAAGCCCGCCGGCGGACGTCCGGCCAAGAACTTCGAGCCCAACCGCTTCGGCGCCTCGAGCGGCAAGTCCCAGCTCGGCGGCCGCTCGCGCTTCCCCGGCGCCAAGCCGGGCTCGCGCAGCGAGGGCCACCGCGGCTTCCGCGCCGTCGACGAGAACGCCCCCAAGAAGGCGCGCTGGAACGCCGATGAGCGCGCCGAGCGGGCCACCGACCGCGCCGATCGGCCCGCCCGCGGGAACGACCGCGACGAGCGGCCCTCGCGCGGCTACGACCGCGACGCGCGTCCGGCGCGCTCGAACGACCGTGACGATCGTCCGGCGCGTTCCTACGGGCGCGATGAGCGTCCGGCGCGTTCCTTCGACCGGAGCGACCGTCCGGCCCGTTCCTTCGACCGCGATGCGCGTCCGGCGCGCTCGAACGATCGCGACGATCGTCCGGCGCGTTCCTACGGGCGCGATGA
This sequence comes from Rathayibacter sp. VKM Ac-2762, assembly GCF_009866585.1. NCBI lineage: Bacteria > Bacillati > Actinomycetota > Actinomycetes > Micrococcales > Microbacteriaceae > Rathayibacter > Rathayibacter sp. VKM Ac-2762. The sequence goes on from NZ_CP047419.1 coordinate 3,403,025, forward strand.
GCGTCCGACGCGTTCCTTCGACCGGAGCGACCGCCCGGCCCGTTCCTTCGACCGCGATGCGCGTCCGGCCCGATCGAACGACCGCGACGATCGTCCGGCCCGCTCCTACGGACGCGACGACCGTCCGACGCGTTCCTTCGACCGGAGCGACCGCCCGGCCCGTTCCTTCGACCGCGATGCGCGTCCGGCCCGCTCGAACGACCGCGACGACCGTCCGGCCCGCTCCTACGGACGCGACGACCGTCCGGCCCGCGCCGGCGACCGCGACGAGCGCCCCTCGCGCGGCTACGACCGCACCGAGCGTCCCGCCCGCGCGTTCGACCGCAGCGACCGCCCGGCCCGCTCCTTCGACCGGGACGCGCGCCCCTCGCGCGGCCACGACCGCGGCGACCGCCCGACCCGCTCGTTCGACCGCGACTCCCGGCCCTCGCGCCGCGACTCCGGCTCGGACTTCTACCCCAGCCGCGACGCCCGTGCGCCGCACCAGGCCGACGACGTCGTGCTCGAGCGCCTCGAGGCGACCGCCACGCTCGCCGTCGACGTCGAGGGCGTCACCTTCGGCGACCTCGGCCTGGGCGGGAACATCGTCCGGATGCTGACCGAGCTCGGAGCGGCCGCGCCGTTCCCGATCCAGGCCGCGACCATCCCCGAGGTGCTCGCCGGCAAGGACGTCCTCGGACGCGGCAAGACCGGCTCCGGCAAGACCATCGCCTTCGGCGCCCCCGTCGTCGAGCGCCTGATGGAGAACAACGGAGCGAAGGGCCGCAAGCCGGGCCGCGCTCCGCGCGCGCTCATCCTCGCGCCGACCCGCGAGCTCGCCATGCAGATCGACCGGACCATCCAGCCGATCGCCCGCTCCGTCGGCCTGTTCACGACGACCATCTACGGCGGCGTCCCCCAGTACAAGCAGGTCGGAGCCCTCCAGCGCGGAGTCGACATCGTCATCGCGACGCCGGGCCGCCTCGAGGACCTCGTCGAGCAGGGCCGCCTCGACCTCTCGAACATCACCATCACGGTGCTCGACGAGGCCGACCACATGTGCGACCTCGGCTTCCTCGAGCCCGTGCAGCGCATCCTCCGCCAGACCGCCGACGGCGGCCAGCGGCTGCTGTTCTCGGCCACGCTCGACAAGGGCGTCGCGACGCTCGTCGACGAGTTCCTGGTCGAGCCGAGCGTCCACGAGGTCGCCGGCGAGGACCAGGCGTCCTCGACCATCGACCACCGCGTGCTCCTGATCGAGCACCGCGACAAGGCCGAGATCATCGAGCAGCTCGCCGCCCGCCAGGGCAAGACGCTGATCTTCGCCCGGACCCGCGCGTTCGCGGAGCAGCTCGCGGAGCAGCTCGACCACGCGGACATCCCCGCGACGAGCCTCCACGGCGACCTCAACCAGTCGCGCCGCACCCGCAACCTCGCGCTGCTCACCAGCGGACGCGTGGACGTGCTGGTCGCGACCGATGTGGCCGCGCGCGGCATCCACGTCGACGACATCGACCTGGTGATCCAGGCCGACGCTCCCGACGAGTACAAGACCTACCTCCACCGCTCCGGCCGCACCGGCCGCGCGGGCAAGACGGGCACGGTCGTGACGCTCATCACGCGCAACCGCCGCCGCCGCATGGAGGAGCTGCTCGACCGGGCCGAGATCGAGGCCGAGATGATCGAGGCCCGCCCCGGCGACCGCGTCCTGCGCGAGATCAGCGCCCCGGCCGAGTAGCCGCCGACCGCACGACGACGAGGCGCGGACCCCTGCATCGGGGTCCGCGCCTCGTGTCGTTCGTGGTGGGTGCTGTGGTGCGGAGTGACGGCGAGTGCCGGGTCATGGTGACCCTCCGACTCCGCGCTGCGCAGGGCTCCTCGCTGTGCGGCTTCCCGTGGGGCGGCGCTGCGTTGCGCGACTCTGTGCTGGACGGCTCTGCAGTGCCCGGCTTCGCGGAGGGCTTCCGCACGCACGAACGCCGAAGGGCGGACACCGCGAGGTGCCCGCCCTTCGGCGTGTTCACCGGCCGGAGCCGGTGAGGGGAATTAGCTGGCCGGGGGGGTCAGCACGGTGTCGATGAGGTAGACGGTCGCGTTGGCGGTCTGGACGCCACCGCAGATGACGGACGCGTCGTTGACCTTCAGGTCGTCGCCGGAACCGGTGACGGTGAGGTTGCCACCCTGGACGGTGGCGTGGTCGCCAGCGATCGCGTCAGGGGCGATCTGGCCGGGGACGACGTGGTAGGTCAGGATCGAGGACAGCGTGGCGGCGCCCTCGGGGGTCTTGAGGGAGTCGACGGTCGCGGCGTCGAGCTTGGCGAACGCGTCGTCGACCGGGGCGAAGACGGTGAACTCGCCGCTGTTCAGCGTGTCGACGAGGTTGACGTCGGGGTTGAGGCCACCGGAGACCGCAGCGGTCAGGGTGGTGAGCAGCGGGTTGTTCGACGCGGCGGTCGCGACGGGGTCGAGCGACATGCCCTCGACCGAGCCGGCGCCGTCCGGGACCTGCTCGGCGTAGGCGGCACAGCCGGGACCGACGAGGTTCGCGGCCGGGTCCATGGTCGCCATGGGGGTCGAGGAGGCGGAAGCCGACGAGGTGGCCATCGGGGTCGACATCTCGGTCGCCGCGTCGCTGGCGGCGGTGGTCGAGCCGCTTCCGCTCGAGCAGGCGGTGAGGCCGAGGGCGGCGGTGCCCAGCAGGGCGAATGCGGCGAGGGCGGAACGCTTGGTGGATCGCATGGGATTACTCCTTCGTGAGACGGCCCCCACGTGATGCGGAGGACCTGTTCTGTGTGGACCGTTTCGCGGCCGTTGACATGTGTTCGGAGCCCTCCCTGCGGGGGTTTGGATTTCTTTCGGTGATCTAGGTAACGGCTTCGTAACGGCAGGGAACCGGGACGGCGGGGGGCTGCTCCGCCGCGTCGATTACCCTGGAGACGTCGCGCGCATGCGTCGACGCGACGACGAGAGGACGGGCGAGTGCAGACCCGAGGCGCACGAGTGGCTCGCGGCGTCGCCGCCGCTCTCGCAGCGACCGCCACGGCCGCCGCCTCCCACACGCTCGCGGGCGCCGAGACCCCCGCTCCTGCCGTGCTCGCCCTCGCCGCGGCGTTCGCCGTCGTCGTCTGCGTCCTCCTCTCGGGGCGCCGTCTGTCCCTTCCCCGGCTGACGCTCTCCGTGCTCCTCAGCCAGATCGCGTACCACGGCCTCTTCCTCATCACGGGCAGTGGTGGGGAGGTGAGCGTGGTCGGGACGACGGGCACCGGCGCGCACTTCCACGACGGGTCGACCATCGAGCTGATCGCCGGCGGAGGCGGACACGCGGCTCACGCGCCGGTGATGCTCGTCGCCCACCTCGCTGCGGCTGCCTTCACGATCGCGGCGTTCCGGTACGGCGAGCGCCTCTTCTGGACGCTGGGAGCAGGCCTCCAGCGCGTCGTCGTACGGATCGTCGCCCGCGCGTCCGCGGTCGCGCTCCCGTCGGCACCCGGCGTCTCGATGACGGGCACCCCCGAGCCGCGGGCGCCCCGTTCCCTCGACGCGGTCCTCTCGATCCTCCGGCACCGCGGGCCGCCGCTGCGGGTCCTCCGCGCCGCCTGACGCCCCTCCCGTGCGGGAGCGGCTCCGGTCGGCGCCTCCGCACGCACCGCGGACCCGCGCTGCGTCCAGAACTCCCGGCCCCGCGCCGGATCTCCCCCGAGGACACGACCGTCATGACCCGTTCTTCTTCTTCTTCTTCCTTCTCGCGGCTCCGCCTCGTCGGCAGCGGCGCACTCGTCGCCGCCGGATCGATCGCGCTCGCTGTCGCCGCGCCCACGGCGGCCAGCGCCCACGTGACCGCGGCGGCGAGCAGCACCGCCGCCGGCTCGTACACGGTGGTGACGTTCTCGCTGGCCCACGGCTGCGAGGGCTCGCCGACGACGGGACTCACGATCACGATGCCCGACGGCATCAACTCGGTCAGCCCGACGATCAACCCGAACTGGGACGTCGTGAAGAACGAGGTCGCAATCGCCGACCCGGTCACCGACTCCCACGGGAACACCGCGACCAAGCGGGTCTCGGACGTGGTCTACACGGCGAAGACGCCCCTCGCCGACGGCTACCGCGACACCGTCGCCCTCCAGCTTCAGCTCCCCGAGGACGCAGCCGGCTCCACGCTGGAGTTCCCCGTGCTGCAGACGTGCGAGACCGGCAGCACCGCCTGGGACCAGCCGACCGTCGACGGCCAGGACGAGCCCGAGCTGCCCGCTCCCACCGTCGCGGTGACCGCGGCGGAAGCGGGGTCCGGCCACGGGGGCGGACACGACGACGACGGCGACGGTGACGACGCGGTCGCGACCACCGCCTCGGCGACGACGGCCACGAGCGGCGACGACGTGCTCGCCCGCATCCTCGGAGTCGGCGGGCTCGTCGTCGGCGCGGTCGGCGTGGCCGTCGGGCTCGCCTCCCGCCGCCGCGGACCCCGGGCGTCGGCGTGACCCGTCGGAAGGCCCTCGTCGCCGCTACCGCGATCGGGCTGCTCGGTTCGATCGCGGTGGCGGCGCCCGCGAGCGCGCACAACTACCTCGTCTCGACGACTCCCGCTGCGGACTCGACCGTGACGGAGCAGCCGGGAACGCTGGTGCTGACGACGAACGACGACCTGCTCGTCCTCGGGACAGACGGAACGGCGGCGGCTCTGCGCGTCGTCGGGCCGGACGGGCTCTACTACGGCGACGGCTGCGTCAGCGTCGTCGGGCCGGAAGCGTCGATGCCGCTCGAGCTCGGCGCGGCGGGGGAGTACGAGGTGACCTGGCAGGTCGTGTCGACCGACGGGCACCCCGTGTCGGGCCAGTACGCGTTCGACTGGGCGCCGGTCGACGGGACCGCGCTCGCCGACGGGTCGGACTCGGTCCCGGACTGCAACGGCACCGTCGCGGTCTCAGGAGGACAGGCCGAGTCAGCCGACGAGGCGCAGGCGACGTCCGGATCGGACCCGGCACTCCTCGGGGACGTCCTGTGGATCGGCGGCGCTCTCGCCGCGGTCGCCGCCGCCATCGGAGTGACGCTCCTCGTGCTGCGACGGCGACCCCGCGACTGAGGCTCGTGACCCTCCTGTGACGACGGCCGGTCAGTTCAGGAGGCTCGCGAGGGGCCCTTCACCGAGACCGGTCAGGACGGCCGCCGCGTCCTCGTAGACGGCGACGGCCCCAGCCTCGCGGAGTTCGTGCTCCGAGGTACCGCCGGAGAGGACTCCGACCGTTGCCAGGCCCGCGCGCTCGGCGGCCAGGACGTCCCAGGTCGCGTCGCCGACCATGACGGCGCGGTCGACGGAGACGCCCGCGCGGTCGAGCGCGATCGAGATCAGGTCGGGTGCTGGCTTGGCGGTCGAGACGTCTGCGCCGCTGGTGACAGCGTGGACGGAGCCGCCGAAGTCGAGGACGTCGAGAAGCACGTCCAGCTCGTTCTGCGGTGCCGAGGTGGCGAGGACGACGTGGACGCCTCGACCGACGAGCGTCGCGACGAGCTCGCGAGCTCCCGGGAGTGGAACGATGCGTGCTGTCGTCTCGGCGTAGTTCTTGGTGTGCAGCGACTTCACCAGTGCGCGCTGCTCCTCCTTCACGTCGTCCTCGAGGAGCATGTCGAGCAGCTCCGACGAGTCTGCGCCGATCGCTCGTTGGATGCGCCAGGCGGGGACGACGAGGTCCGCCTGCCAGAAGGCGCGCGACCACGCCTCGGCGTGGAGGAAGTTCGTGTCGGCGAGGGTCCCGTCGATGTCGAAGAGCACCGCCGAGGTCCCCGTCGTCGCGTCTTTCCTGGCCTTCGTTCCTGCCATGTCGCTGCCCCTTTTGTCGCTTCCGCGCCGATCGGCCCGTGCCGTCCACGCTACGCGGGCGCGCCGAAGCGGGCCCGCCCCTTGACCTGCCGGTCCACGCCACCCGACCTGCCCCTTGTCACGGCCCGCCGGTCCCGGTCGGATCGTGTCCGCCCTCCGTCCCGTTCCCCGGCTCCCCGGGCCGGGTGACATGCTGCCGTCCCGTCGGGCTCGTCCAGCGCAGCGTGCCGTCCGGCTCCTGCCGGTGCGTCCACCCCGTGCTGTGGCGGAGCCGGTGGTGGTGTCGGCAGACGTGCGCGAGGTTGTCGGCCGACGTGGTGCCTCCGTGCTGCCAGTCGTTCGTGTGGTCGACGTCCGCGTGGCGGGTGCTGCGGGTGCATCCCGGGAACCGGCAGGTCCCGTCGCGGTGCTGGAGGTGGCGACGCAGGTCCGCCGGCACTCGGTAGGAGTCGCGTCCGACGGAGAGGACCGCTCCGCTCTCCGGATGGGTGAGCAGCCGCGTGAACGAGGGAGCACCTGCTGCGAGACGCCGCGCGGTCTCCGGATCGACGGGTCCGTATCCGTCGAGGACGGCGGGCTGGTCGGAGCGCCCGAGGAGGGTCAGTGCAGGCACGGTCACCGCGACTTCGGCGCGCACTCCCGCAGGCATCGACGTGCCGTCTCCCTCGGCCGATGTCTCCCCGTCGACCAGCAGCGCAGCGGCGATGTCCGCGCGGAGCTGGCCCAGCGTCCGCTCCTCGTCCGGCAGATCCGCGAGGGAGCGGGCGGCCCGGTCGATCCTGTCCATCGCGCCGAGCACATCGGGAGCTGCGGTGTAGAGGTGCAGGATCGCCATCCCGTCGTCGAGGCCCTCCACCCAGAGCGCGCGACGACGGGCGCAGTCCCGATGACGTTCGCTGAGCGTCTGCGGGTGCAGCCGTTCCCGGAGCGACCGGAGGGCGCGTCGCAGCTGGGGCGGCGTGCAGGCTACCGCGATCGTGGCGGCCTCCTCGTCGAAGCGCCCACGGACCTCGGCGGGGACGTCGAGCGCTCCTCGCACCACGAGTCGCGCGTGCTCGGGGGAGAGCGCTCCGTCCGCGAGTGCGCGCAACGTCGCCGGGAGGTCGTTCACCAGCAGGCGTGCCTCGTCGACCAGTGCAGAGGCGTGCGCCTCCGAGACCCGGAGTCCCGTCGCGAGCTCCGCGATCAGCGCCCGGTGCGCCGCCTCCGCCCGATCCACCTGCACCTGGACGTGCTCGCCGACGAGAGCCGCCGGTGCCGCCATCGCGAGGCGGCGTGCCTCCTCGATCGCCCGGTACCGGGATGCCTCGACGGCGGACCGCTCAGCGTGCCGTGAGCCGGCGAGCGCGAGCGCCTCCGTGAGCGCGTCGTCTACTGTCGCCGATTCCTTCATGCCCTGATCTCACCGGACGAAGTCTCGCCGTGGGCCTCGGGAGCGCCGTTTCATCGGACAGCATCGCGAAGAACCGTCTGTGGAGGAGCGTCGCCCCCCTCACACCTTCCGCGGCACCGTGAACACGGTCTCCACTCCCGCCGAGTACAGCACCGAGTCCGGCGCGCGCGTCGCCAGCCCGGGGAAGCCCGCGGCGTCGAGCAGCCCGTCGTCGAGCGCCAGCAGCTCCGCGCGGCGCAGCGGCCACGGCCGGTGCAGGTTGCGGCCGTACCAGGTGGAGCCCAGGTGGCGCTCGTGGTAGGCCCAGCGTGCGGTGAGGAACGAGGCGAGCGGGTCCTCGCCGACCGGGTCGCCCGGGCGGACGACGATCCGGGAGCGGGCGGCCGAGTCCGAGTGCCGGATCGTGTCGTAGATCACCGCGCCGTGGCGGTGCTCGATGCTCATCCGGGCCCAGCGGTAGGGGAGCCCGAACACCGCCTGCGCGGTGAGCACGGGAAGGAGGTGGGAGGCGTCGAGCGAGACGAACACGACTCCGCGTCGTCCCTGCTCGTCGACGGAGTAGAGCCGGACGTTCACCTCGGGGAAGGTGCCGAGCCAGGGCACCCGCGGGCCGCCGAGGAAGGCCGTCCGCGAGAGCCGGAACGGGATCAGGCCCACCCAGGAGGAGCCGTCGTGCTCGTCGGGCCTCGTCCCGGCCGGGAGGTGGGGCGCCACCAGGGCGGGGTCGACCCGCCAGTGCAGGAACGTCGCCTCGGTCCAGCGCTGCTTCAGGATGCGCGGTCCGCCGAGCGCGGGCGCGGAACGGGTGACGGGTTCGACGGATCTCACGCGCCCATCGTGCTCCGGTGTGCTGCGAGCTCGCCCGTGCAGGCGCGCTCAACGGCGTGCGACGAGTGCCTTCAGTGTCTCCAGCACCAGGGCCACCGGTGCGGAGGAGGCGGCGGAGTTGCGCACGACGGCCTCGAGGGAGCGGACGGGCCGGGGACGGACGACGGGCACGGCGCGGACGCCGTCCGGCAGGCGGTGGGCCGCGAGCTCCGGCAGGACGGTCACGCCCATGCCCGCGGCGACGAACGCGGCGGCGGTGATGTGGTCGTTCGCCTGGACGTGGAAGGGCGGCGCGAACCCGGCGGCGGCGCAGGCCTCCACGACGTTCCGGCGGCACCAGCCGGTGGGCAGGTCGTTGTCGACCCAGCGCTCGTTCGCGAGCTCGGCGAGGTCGATCTCGCTCCGGGAGGCGAGCGGATGACCGTCGGGCAGGACGACGAGGTAGGGGTCGTCGAGGAGGTGGTGCGCCGTGAATCCGGGGGCGGTCGGCTCGGAGGAGGCGACGAGGAGCTGCACGTCGGGGCGCGCGCCGAGGTCGTCGTCGAGCTCCTCTCCCAGGCGCAGATCGAGGGTGAGGCCGGGGAACGCGGCGGTCAGCCGGCGGGCGACCTCCGGCATCCAGGCGCTGCCGACGGAGGCGAAGTACGTCACGGAGAGGCGGCCGGAGCGGCCCTCGCGCAGCTCCTCCACCACGGCCTCCGCTTCGGCGAGGCGCTCGAGGACGCGGTCCGCCTGGGCGGCGAGGGCGCGTCCGGCGGGGGTCGGGCGGACGCCGCGGCCCACCCGCTCCAGCAGGGTCAGTCCGGTCTCGCGCTGCAGAGCGGTGAGGTGCTGGCTGACGGCGGAGGGCGTGTAGCCGAGGCCGGAGGCGGCTCCCGCGATCGAGCCGGAGGCGACGACGGAGCGGAGGATGCGGAGCCGGTGCACGTCGAGCATGAGACGACCGTACAGTCCGGCTGAACGATCCGTCAGTGAACGGAACTGGTGCTGAATCCCCGGCAGCGCCACGATGGCCTCATGACCGACGTCTCCTCCTCCGCCCCGCCCTCCACGAGGGACGCCCTCCTGCTGTGGGGCGCGATCGCGGTCACCGTCCTGCTCTGGGCGTCGGCCTTCGTCGGCATCCGCGCCACGACGGAGGACTTCGGCCCGGGCGCGCTGACCCTCGGCCGCATCGTGGTGGGGTCGCTCGCGCTCACGGTGGTGCGCGTCGTCCTCACTGCCCGGAGGCGCCGCTCGGAGGCGGCTCCGGATCCGCGCACGGCGGTCCCGCGCGGGCGCCTCCTCCTGCTCGTGCTGGGCTGGGGGGTCGCCTGGTTCGGGGTCTACAACCTCGCGTTGAACGCTGCGGAGCGGCATGTCGACGCGGGGACGGCGGCGCTGCTGGTGAACATCGCGCCGATGATCACCGCCGTGCTCGCCGGGCTGCTGCTGGGGGAGGGATTCCCCCGCCGTCTCCTCGCCGGGATGCTCGTGGCGCTGACCGGCGTCGCGGTGATCGCGTTCTCCACCTCCACCGGGCAGTTCGACGTGATCGGCGTCGCCCTCGGCCTGGTGGCCGCCGTCGTCTACGGCAGCGCGGCGACCCTCCAGAAGCGCCTGCTGGGCCGGATCGACGCGCCGACGATGACCTGGCTCGGCTGCCTCGCCGGCACGGTCGCGTGCCTGCCCTTCGCACCGGAGCTCGTCGAGGCGCTCGCCGCCGCTCCGCTCTCCTCGATCCTGGCCGTGGTCTACCTCGGGATCTTCCCGACGGCCGTCGCCTTCACGACGTGGGGGTACGTCCTCGCGCGCTCCAGCGCGGGTCGCACCGCGGCGTCCACCTACGCGGTGCCCGCGGTGGTGGTGCTGCTGTCCTGGCTCGTCCTGGCCGAGACCCCGCCGCTCGCCGCGCTGCTCGGAGGCGCGCTCGCCCTGGCCGGAGTCGCGGTGGCGACGCTGCGGAGGCGCCCGAAGGCGGTCTGACCGGCGGCGGACGCTCCTCCACAGCCGCCCGATCGCGTCGAGTCCTCGGACGAGGCGGCTCGCGGGGATCCCGCGGGAGGGCCCGGGATATGCTGGGCGGACGTTCATCCCAGTCGGCGCCGAGCGCCAGGAACGGTGAGGATCCCGATGACCGAGGCCCTGCAGCCGCCCGTCCAGAACGCCCTCTCGCTCACGCCTCCGGAGCCGGTGGCAGCGGTGCCGACCACCTCGGCGCCGTCGATCGCGCCGAAGGTGCCGGAAGCCGCCCTGCCCGGCCTCGAGGCGAAGGTCGACGGCTACCTCGACACGCTCCTGGCGACGGAGTCCCGCAGCCCCGAGTTCGCGACGCGGGCCAACGACATCCGCACGATGGGCGACGCCGACATCCGCTCGGCCGCCGACTCGTCGAACCGGCTGCTGAGCACGCCGGTGCGCGCCCTCCAGGAGGGCGGGCTCTCCGAGGGGTCGACCATCGGCAAGACGCTGCTCGAGCTGCGCCGCACGGTGGAGGATCTGGACCCGTCCGAGGACAACCTGCAGAAGAAGATCCTGGGCTTCATCCCGTTCGGCAACAAGATCACCGACTACTTCCGCCGCTACGAGAGCGCCCAGTCGCACCTGAACGCGATCATCCAGGCCCTGTACGACGGGCAGGACGAGCTGCGGAAGGACAACGCGGCCCTGAATCTCGAGAAGCAGAACCTCTGGGAGACGATGACCCGTCTCAACGAGTACATCTACGTCGCCGAGCGGCTCGATGTGAAGCTCTCGGCGAAGATCGCCGAGCTCGACGCGACCGATCCGGAGCGGGCGAAGGCGCTGCGCGAGGACGTCCTCTTCTACGCGCGCCAGAAGCACCAGGACCTGCTGACCCAGCTGGCCGTGTCGATCCAGGGCTACCTCGCGATCGACGTCGTCATCAAGAACAACGTCGAGCTGATCAAGGGCGTCGACCGCGCGACGACCACGACCGTCTCGGCGCTGCGCACGGCGGTCATCGTGGCGCAGGCGCTCGCCAACCAGCGCCTCGTGCTCGATCAGATCACGGCGCTGAACACCACGACGTCCAACATGATCGAGGCCACCTCGCGCATGCTCGCCGACCAGTCGGCCTCGATCCAGTCGCAGGCCGCCTCGGCCACGGTCGGGCTGCCGCAGCTGCAGGCCGCGTTCGCGAACATCTACCAGACGATGGACTCGATCTCGGACTTCAAGATCAAGGCGCTCGACAGCATGGCCCAGACCGTCGGAGTCCTCCAGACCGAGACGGCGAAGGCCGGCGAGTACGTCGAGCGGGCCCGCCGCAGCAACTCGGACATCGACGCGACGTCCTCGCTCGATCTCGGCCGCTAGCCGATGGGCTGGTTCTCCCGACTGTTCACGGGTGCCCCCGCGGCGCCGGAGGAGACCGCGCCCGCTCTGCCGAGCGTCCCGACGAGCGACGACATCCTCGCGGCGCTCGACAGGGTCGGCACGCGGACGGAGGGCCGGGTTCCCGGCATCGTCGCGGCACGCATCCAGCGGATCGACGAGACGGTCCGCGAGATGGTGCCCCGTCTCGACCGCCTCGGCGGGATGAGCCGTCAGGGCCACACCGTCGTCGCGACCGCGACCAGCTACCTCCCCGAGGCGGTCGAGGGCTACCTCCGCCTGCCGAGGGACTTCGCCGACCGCCGCGCCGTGCACAGGGGGAAGACCTCGCTGATGATCCTCTGCGACCAGCTCGACCTCCTCGGAGGCACGCTCGACCGCATCTCGGACGCCGTCTCGCGGCAGGACGCCTCGGCGCTGATCGCGCACGGGCAGTTCCTGGCCGAGAAGTTCACGGAGTCCTCGCTCTCCCCGAGCGGTCTCGACGCGCCTCCGCAGCCGGGAGGGCCGTCCGGATCCGGCTCGCTGACCCCGCCGAGCGCCTCGTGACCGCGCTCACCCCGGCGCTGGACGCCCTCGTGCTCGCGGGGACGGCCGCCGGCCTCGACGCCGCGGCCGTCCGCGACGAGGGTGCGCGGCTGGCCGCCGCCGTCGCCGAGTCGATCCGCGGCGCCGGACAGGACTGGCTCGCCGCGACCGGCGCGACGGGCGGTCTGGAGGCGTTCTTCACCGCCGCCTCGAGCGGCCGGCGCTGGCGGTCGGGGCCGACCGATCAGCTGGCCGCCCTGGTCGGCGCGGGCTCTCACCACTCCTCCGCCTACGCCCGCGCCCTGACCGAGGTCGTCTCGGCGGCCAGCGCTCTCGGCGACCCGGGCATCGGCGGCATCGCCTCCGCCTCCGCGACCGCCACGGCCCAGCTCTCCGCCGTCCCGGGCGCCCGGGGCGCCGCTCCGACGACGAGCGGAGGAGTACCGCACACGACCGGCCGGACGCCGGACGGTGCCGCGAGCGCCCACCTGCCGACCGGTCTGCCCGCCGGCGTGCCCGGGGTCGACGAGATCCTCGAGCGCCTCCGCCGGACCGAGCACGACGGTCCGCAGGACGAGCCGGCGCCCGCCGCCGCTCCCGCCGCGGAGCCCGCCTCCGAGCCGGAGCCGCTCGACCCGCCGGAGTCCATCGACGACCTGCTCGCCGAGCTCGACGCGCTGATCGGCCTCGACCGGGTGAAGAGCGAGATCAAGCGGCAGACGCAGCTGCTCCGGATCGACACCCTGCGCCAGGCCGCCGGACTCAGCACGCCCACGCTCACCCGCCACCTCGTCTTCACGGGGAACCCCGGCACGGGCAAGACGACGGTGGCGCGGCTGGTCTCGCGGATCTACCGCTCGCTCGGCATCCTCTCGAAGGGCGTGCTCGTCGAGGTCGACCGATCGGAGCTGGTGGCCGGCTACCTCGGGCAGACCGCGACGAAGACCGCGGAGGTCATCGCCTCCGCGCGCGGCGGCGTCCTCTTCATCGACGAGGCCTACGCGCTCGCGCTCGACCAGTACGGCGCGGAGGCGGTCACCACCCTCGTGAAGGACATGGAGGACCACCGCGGCGACCTCGTCGTGATCGTCGCCGGCTACTCCGGGCCGATGCAGGGCTTCCTCGACACGAACCCGGGTCTCGCCAGCCGCTTCTCGACCACGATCGACTTCGCCGACTACTCCGACGACGAGCTCTCGGCGATCTTCGGCCGCCTCGCCGCCTCCGCGGACTTCGAGCCGACGGAGGAGGCGCTCGCCGCGTTCGCGGGCCTCGCCTCGGCGCAGCAGCGCACGGAGGCGTTCGGCAACGGGCGCTGGGTCCGCAACGTCCTCGACGCGGCGATCGCCCGGCACGCCTGGCGCCTCCGCGACGTGGAGGAGCCGACGCTCGACGAGCTGCGCATCCTGCTCCCCGAGGACGTGGTGGAGAGCCCCGAAGCTTCGAGCAGCCCGGACGGAGCCGGCGACGACGACGAGGGCGCGGTCGACGGCTCTGAGGAGGCCTTCGGGCAGGCGGACGCCGCCCCGAGCGGCGCGGCCGTCCCCGTCACCGACGACCCCGAGGAGGAGAGCCGTTGAGCACCGCACCCGCCGCGCCGCCCGCGCAGAGGATCCCCGAGCCGCCCCTCGTCCAGGTCGCCAACCGGCCGGCGCAGCGGAAGCCGTCGCTGCTGGCCCGCGCGACCGCGACCACTCCGGCCACCCTGCGCCTCCTGCTCGCCCTGACGGCGCTGGCCGCCGTGCTGTTCGGCGTGTTCGCGCAGCAGGCCGGAGCGATGCAGGCGCGCGCCGCGACGACGGCCCGGGAGCAGTCGGCGCAGCTCCTCGGCGTGCAGAACGTCCGCACGCTGCTGGTGGACGCCAACGCGATCGCGGCCAACACCTTCCTCGTCGGCGGACTGGAGCCGACCGAGCTGCGGGCGTCGTACGTCTCGAGCCTCACCGGCGCCGCCTCCGCGATCGCCGGGCTCTCGGCCGCCGACTCGGCGGACACCCGGGCCCTCGCCCGGGTCGCCAGCAGCATCACGACCTACAGCGGGCTGATCGAGCAGGCGCGAGCCAACAACCGGCAGGGCTTCCCCGTCGCCTCGGCGTATCTCGACCAGGCGTCGACGGCCCTCTCGGGAGACGGCGGCATCCTCGAGGACCTCGACGGGCTCGTCGACTCCGGCGCCGACCGGGTCGCGGCCGCCTACGACGCCGTCCGCTGGAGCGTCCTGCTCATGATCGGCTCGCTCGTGATGCTGGTCCTCCTCCTGGCGGCGCAGCTCTGGCTCGCCCGCCGCACGCACCGCTACCTCAACCGCCCGCTCGCCACGGGGACCGCCCTCCTGCTGGTCGTCGGCGTCGGCGGGGCGCTCGCCTACGGATCGGTCGCGGCGGACGCGGGGACGGCACGGGTCGAGTCCTACCGCGAGGCGCTCACCGTGTCGAACGCGCTCATCGCCGCGAGCGACGCCAAGTCGCTCGAGAGCTTCACGCTGATCAAGCGCGGCTCCGGCGCCGCCCTCGAGGAGCGCTACACCCAGGCCGTCGACTCCGCCCGGGAGAAGCTCTCGGGCGACCTGCAGGACGAGCTGGCGAGGACGCGGCTCGTCGACGAGTTCGGGCAGTGGCAGTCGTTCCACGAGGAGATCCGCGCCGCGGACGACGCCGGGAACTGGGACCAGGCCGTCCGCGTCGCCACGATCACCGGGAACGGCACGCCGAACGACCTCTTCACCACCTTCTCCGACGACGCCCGCGACGTGGTGCAGGAGAAGGCACTGGCCGCCGCCACCACGCTCGACCGAGGCGCGGAGTTCGCGACCCTCGTCTCGTGGATCCTGCTGGCGGCCGGTCTCGCCGGAGCCGTGTTCGCCTGGCGCGGCATCGCCCAGCGACTGGAGGAGTACCGATGAACCGCCTGCGCGCCGCCGCCCTCGCCCTGGCCACCGCCGCGGCACTCGCCCTCACCGGCTGCACGGCGGGGGCGGACGACCTCGGCACGCCCCTCGCCGCGGCGACCCCGACTCCGACGGCGAGCGCGTCCGCTTCCGCTGCTCCGGCCGCGGCGGACTGCTCGCCCTCGGCGGTCACCTCCTACGCGCCGACCGGTGTGACCGACAGCACCAGGCTCGCGGAGATCCGCGGGCGCGGGACCCTGCGCGTCGGGGTCTCGGCCGACACCCTCCTGATGAGCGCCCGCAACCCGATCACGGGGGCGATCGAGGGCTTCGACGTCGACATCGCCCGCGAGGTCGCCCGGGCGATCCTCGGCAGCGACTCCATCGACTACGTCGTGATCACCTCCGCTCAGCGCCTCCCCGCGCTCACCGGCGGCGACGGCGCCCCGCAGGTCGACATGGTGGCCCGCACCCTCACGATGACCTGCGATCGCTGGAGCTCGATCGCCTTCTCGTCCGAGTACTACGACGCCGGCCTCAAGGTGCTCGTCTCCGACGACCCCGACGGCGTCCCGATCACGGGCATCGGCGACCTCGACGGCGAGAGGGTCTGCGCGCCCAGCGGCACCACGACGCTCAGCCGCCTGCAGAACGACTACCCGGAGGTCGAGGCCGTCGAGGCCGCCACGCACTCGCAGTGCCTCGCCCTCTTCCAGGCAGGAGAGGTCGACGCCATCGCGGGCGACGACACGATCCTCGCGGGCTTCGTGGCGCAGGACCCGTACGCGAAGGTCGTCGGCGACGCCCTGAGCTCGGAGCCCTACGGCCTCGGCCTGCCCGCCGACGACCCCGACTTCGTGCGCTTCGTCAACGCCTCGCTCGAGAGCATCCGCAGCGACGGCCGCTGGCAGAGCATCTACGAGCGCTGGCTCGGGGTCCTCGGCGAGGCCTCGCCGCCGGCCCCGGTGTACGGCCGATGAGCACCGGTCTCGCGGAGGGGACCCCCGTCGCTCCGGGCCGGCTGGGGGAGGCCGCGCCGCAGCGCGAGCTCTTCGAGTACCTCGCCGCTCTCACCCGCTGGCTCCAGCGGACCACGCGCGAGCTCTCGCGGCTGGACGCCGCCGCGCTGGCGTCGCCGCAGGCCGAGAACTACACAGCCGACGTGGTGCTCGCCCAGTCGCTCCGCGAGTCCGTCACCAGGCGCCTCGCCGAGCTCGAGGCGGTCTGGGACTCCGGTCGCGTCGACGTCGTGGCGCGCGAGCGGATGTCGCAGCTGATCTGGGGCCGTCTCGACGCCTCCGGGAGCGGCGCGGTCTCGCTGGTGGAGGCGGTGCGCCTCTGCGACGCGGTCGTCGGCCAGCTGCGCTCCCGGCTCGAGCTCGACCCCAGCGGCACCGACGTCGCCGGGCGGATCGTGGGGGTGCGCGCCGAGATCGAGCGCTGCCGCGACCTCACCCGTGACGGCGGCGGCACGGTCGACCGCGAGCGGGCGGAGCGGGTCGCCGTGCTGCGCTCCCGCCTCGACGCGCTCGCCGAGCGGGCGGGTCGGGGAGCCGACGTGTCGGGGCCGCTCGGCCAGCTCGAGAGCGACTCCGCCCGGCTCGAGCGCGACCTGATCATCGCCGCGTCCGAGCGGCGCGGACTCGAGCGCGACCGCCGTCGGGCGCGCGAGCTGGCGGAGGCGGCCGAGCGACGCGAAGCGCCGCTGCGCGAGCTCGTGGCCCGTTGCCGCCGCGAGATCGCCGACCCGCCGCGGCTGGCCGTGCCCGACGTCTCCCGGCTGGGCGATCCTCCGTCCGACCGCGAGGCGCTCGACGCGCACCTCGCCCGGTTCACCGCCGTCGGCCGCGCGTTCGACGCGGTCGAAGCCGCCTACACCTCGCCGCTGCGCGAACGGGCCGCCCTCGGCTTCCGCCTCCGGGCGCTGCGGGAGCGGGCCGAGGGTAACGGCCGCGCTGCCACCGCCGTCGGCGTCGCGGCCGAGGAGGAGGTGCGCGCCGCCCTCGACGCGGTGCCCTGCTCCGTCCCGCTCGCCCGCCACCTGGTCGAGCAGTACGACGTCGTCACCCGCGACCTCCCGCACCCCGACCCCGCGCACCACCGGAAGGCCACCCCATGAACGGCGCCCCCTGCACCGCGACTCCCGGCTGCACCGGGACGATCGAGGACGGCTACTGCAACGTCTGCGGCCTCCCGCCCGAGGAGGGCGCCGCCGCCTCCGCGCCGACCGCGCGCCGCGCCGCTCCGGCCTCCCCGCCGGCCACCGCCTCCGCCGCCTTCGGCACCGGTTTCGTCGAGGGCACCCCCGGCGCCACGGCACCCGGCCCCGCGGAGGAGTCGGCCACCGCGCGCAGCACGCGCACCTCCTCCGCCCGCCTCGCCACAGCCGCCCTCGGCTCCGCCCGCACGGCGCAGACCGGCTCGAAGGTCACCCGCCGCGTCGGCACCACCTCGACCCGACTGCGCGGCCCGAGGCTCGGCGCCGGGCTCACCACCGTCCCGTCCCGCCCGGCCGCCGACCCGATGGCCGCTCTGATGACCGAGGCGGTCCTCCCCGAGCGCAAGCGCTTCTGCTCGCACTGCGGCACCGCCGTCGGCCGCGGGCGCGACGGTCGGCCCGGCCGCACCGAGGGGTTCTGCCCCAACTGCCGCACGCCGTTCTCGTTCACCCCGCAGCTGGTGAAGGGCGATGTCGTCGGCGGCCAGTACGAGGTCGTCGGCTGCCTGGCCTACGGCGGCCTCGGCTGGATCTACCTCGCGCGCGACCGGAACGTCTCGGGGCGCTGGGTGGTGCTCAAGGGCCTGCTCAACTCCGGCGACCCCGACGCGTACGCCGCGGCCGTCACCGAGCGCCGGTTCCTGGCCGAGGTCGAGCACCCGCTGATCGTCGAGATCTACAACTTCGTCCTGCACGACGGCGCCGGCTACATCGTGATGGAGTACGTCGGCGGGCCGAGCCTCAAGCAGATCCTGAAGGAGCGGCTGGACGCCAACGGCGGCGCCGCGGATCCGCTGCCGGTGGACCAGGCGCTCGCCTTCGTGCTCGAGGTCATGCCCGCCTTCGCCTACCTGCACGACCACGGCCTGCTCTACTGCGACTTCAAGCCGGACAACATGATCCAGGTGGGCGACCAGGTCAAGCTGATCGACCTCGGCGGAGTGCGCCGGATCGACGACGAGGACTCCGCCATCTACGGCACCGTCGGCTACCAGGCTCCGGAGGTCGCCGACCTCGGTCCCTCGGTCGCCTCCGACGTCTACACGATCGGCCGCACGCTGGCCTCGCTGGTGCTCGACTTCCGCGGCAACCAGACGACCTTCGTCGCCTCGCTGCCGCCGGTGTCGGAGACGCCGCTGTTCCAGCGCTACGACTCCTTCTACCGCCTGATCGCGAAGGCGTGCGCTCCCGACCCGCAGGACCGCTTCGCCACGGTGGACGAGATGCGCGGCCAGCTGCTCGGGGTGCTGCGCGAGGTCGTCGCGACCGACCGCGGTCCCGGACACCCCGCGCTGCACTCGACGGAGTCGGCCCTGTTCGAGGCGCCCGTGGCCGACGTGGTCGACCGCGTCCCGCCGTGGGACGCGCTGCCGGCGCTCCGCCGCGACGAGTCCGATCCCGCCCGGTCGTGGCTCGCGGGCGTGAACGTCGCCGACCCGATCGTGCGCCTGCGCGCTCTCGCGCTCGCGCCCACCGTGACGGTCGAGGTGCGGCTCGCCCGCGCCCGGGCGGCGATCGAGGCGCAGCGCTGGGAGGAGGCGGCCCGCGCGACGGGCGAGATCCTCACGGAGGACCCGTGGGAGTGGCGGGCGGTCTGGATGAGCGGTCTCGCGCAGCTCGCGCGCGGCGACGACATCGGGGCCCGCGCCTCCTTCAACACCGTCTACGGGCAGGTCCCCGGCGAGCTCGCCCCGAAGCTCGCGCTCGCCGCGGCGTGCGAGGCGAGCGGTGAGCCCGAGGTCGCCGAGTCCCTCTACGTGATCTGCGCCCGCGCCGACGCGAACTACACGGCACCCGCCGCCTTCGGTCTCGCGCGGGTGCGGCAGCTGCGCTCCGACCTCGACGGGGCGCTCGACGCGCTCGACATCGTCGCGCCCACGCGCTCCTCCTACTCCGACGCGCGCCGCCGCCGGGCGGAGCTGCTGGCGGAGTCGGGCCGCGGGCTGCCCGCGCTCTCGGCCGCCCTCGCGAGCGTCGACTCCGTGTCGATCGATCAGCGGACCCGCCTCGAGCTCACGACCCAGGTCCTCGCCTCCGCCCTCGAGCTGGTGCGGCGCGACGGCCCGGCCGAGGGAGCGACCCTCGGCGGGGTCGAGGCGAACGAGGCCGCCATCCGCGACGGCCTCGAGGCCTCCTACCGCGCGCTCGCCGCCTCCACTCGCGAGCGCGACGAGCGCCTGCGCCTCGTCGACCGGGCCAACGAGGTCCGACGCTGGACGCTGACATGAGCGGCGCGCTGTCGACTCCCTGCCCGAACTGCGGCGAGCCGGTCACGACGGGCGACGCGTTCTGCGAGGCCTGCGGGACGCCGCTGATCGTCGCGGCCACCCCCTCCGCTCCGCCCGTCGCCGTCGGAGGATCCGCCGCCTGCGTCTACTGCGGGGGAGCGGTCGCCGAGGACGGCTACTGCGAGCAGTGCGGACGCCCCGCTCCGACCGAGCGCGAGCACTGGGCCGAAGCGCCGCACCCGCTGGTCGGCGGCGTCTGCGACCGCGGGCTCCGGCACCCGGCCAACGAGGACGCGATGGCGCTCGGGGCGACCACCGGCGCCGACGGCTCTCTGAGGACGGCGCTGCTCGTGGTCTGCGACGGGGTCTCCTCGACCCCCGACTCCGACAAGGCGTCGCTCGCCGCGGCCCGTGCGGCACTCAGCGCGCTGCAGGCCGAGGTCGGCGGGGAGAGCGCGGGAGCGGACCGCTGGCGCGCGCTGCTGCAGATGGCCACCGCGCGCGCCTCCGGAGCGATCGACGCGGCCGTGCCCGAGAAGCGGTCGAATCCGCCCTCGTGCACCTTCACCGCGGCGGTGCTGGACGGCGCGCTGCTCGTCACGGGCAACGTGGGCGACAGCCGCAGCTACTGGATGCCGGACGCGGGCGAGCCGCGGCAGCTCACGGTCGACGATTCGTGGGCGCAGGAGCAGATCGCCTCGGGAGTGCCGCGGGAGCAGGCCGAGACGGCGCCCGACGCTCACGCCATCACCCGCTGGCTCGGCGCCGACGCGCACGACGAGGAGCCGCGGGTCGCCTCCGAGGAGCTGACCGAGCCGGGCTGGGTGCTGGTCTGCTCCGACGGGCTCTGGAACTACGCGTCCGCCGCCGAGGACCTCGCGCGCGTGCTGCGCGAGGCGCAGGAGAGGGTGGGCGCGGATCCGGTCACGCTCGCGGAGGCGCTGGTCGCCTGGGCGAACGAGCGCGGCGGGCACGACAACATCACGGCCGCGCTGGCGCGGTTCGACCCGGCGGGTGCGGCGGAGACTGCGGCTGAAGCGTCCGCTGCCGAGGTGAACGGTGAGGAGACCGGTACAGCCGAGCAGGATGCCGCCGACTCCGGTGCCGATCCCGACGGTGCGGAGCCGGACGCCGCGGAGCCGGACGCTGCCGGCGCCGGCGCCGCCGACCTCGGCGCTGCGGGCCCGAGCGCGGCCGAACCCGATGCTGCGGACCCGAGCGCGGCCGACCCCGCCGCCTCGAGCCCCGATTCGGCGACGCCCTCGCCCGACGCCTCCCGTCCCACCGACTGAGCGCGCCGATCCGTCCAGACCACCCCTCCACCGCTGGACGGATCGGCACCCCCGCGGCCGTGGTCACGCCCCTACAGTCGTCGCCATGAGCATCGCCGAGCCCGCCACCGCCCTGTCCGTCGTCGGCCACTGGATCGACGGGGCTCCCTCCGACTCCTCGTCCGGCCGCACCGCTCCCGTCTACGACCCGGCGCTGGGAGTCGCGACCAAGGAGGTCGCGCTCGCCGACTCCGCCGAGGTGGACGCCGCCGTCGCCTCCGCGAAGGCCGCCTTCCCCGCTTGGCGCGACACGTCGCTCGCGAAGCGGCAGCAGATCGTCTTTCGCTTCCGCGAGCTCCTCGAGGCGAAGAAGCAGGAGCTCGCCGAGCTGATCACGTCGGAGCACGGCAAGGTCGTCTCGGACGCGCTCGGCGAGATCACCCGAGGCCAGGAGGTCGTGGAGTTCGCGACGGGCCTCGCGCACCACCTCAAGGGCGAGTACTCGGAGCAGGTCTCCACGGGCGTCGACGTCTACTCGACCAAGCAGCCGCTCGGCGTGGTCGGGATCATCTCTCCCTTCAACTTCCCGGCGATGGTGCCGATGTGGTTCTTCCCCATCGCCATCGCCGCCGGCAACACCGTCGTGGTGAAGCCCTCCGAGAAGGACCCGTCCCCGGCGATCTGGCTCGGCGCCCTCTGGAAGGAGGCCGGCCTCCCCGACGGCGTCTACACGGTGCTCAACGGCGACAAGCAGGCCGTCGACGGGCTGCTCGAGCACCCCGACGTCCGCTCGATCTCGTTCGTCGGCTCGACCCCGATCGCGCAGTACGTCTACGAGACGGGCACGAAGCACGGCAAGCGGGTGCAGGCGTTGGGTGGGGCGAAGAACCACATGCTGGTGCTCCCCGACGCGGACCTGGACCTCGTCGCCGATTCCGCCATCAACGCCGGCTTCGGCTCGGCGGGCGAGCGGTGCATGGCGATCTCGGTCGTCGTCGCGGTCGAGCCCGTCGCCGACGAGCTCATCACCAGGATCCAGGAGCGGGCCGCGACCCTGCGCACCGGCGACGGACGCCGCGGCTGCGACATGGGCCCGCTCATCACCGAGGCGCACCGTGACAAGGTCGCCTCCTACATCGCGATCGCGGAGGAGGACGGCGCGGAGGTCGTCATCGACGGGCGCGGGATCGAGGTGGACGGCGACGCGAACGGGTTCTGGCTCGGCCCGACCCTGCTCGACAAGGTCCCCACGACCTCCCGCGCGTACGCGGAGGAGATCTTCGGACCGGTGCTCTCCATCGTCCGCGTCGCCTCCTACGAGGAGGGCGTCGCACTGATCAACAACGGCGCGTTCGGCAACGGCACGGCCATCTTCACCAACGACGGAGGAGCGGCCCGCCGCTTCCAGAACGAGGTCGAGGTCGGCATGATCGGCATCAACGTCCCCATCCCCGTCCCCGTCGCCACGTTCTCCTTCGGCGGATGGAAGGCGTCCCTCTTCGGCGACACCAAGGCCCATGGAGCAGAAGGCGTCCGCTTCTTCACCCAGCAGAAGGCCATCACCAGCCGCTGGCTCGACCCCTCCCACGGCGGCATCAACCTCGGGTTCCCGCAGAATTCATAGGCTCTCTCCTCCTTCGTCGTCGATCGCCCGCAGTCGGCCTGGGAGGGTGGTCGCGTCTCGCAGAGCGTCCTGCGTTCCGCGCACGTCGATCCGCTGGAACGCGGATCGCCGGTTGCGCTCCGCGGTGCTCGTGAGGCTCTCTCCTCCTGGCGTCGTCGATCGCCCGCAGTCGCGGCGCTGGTGAGCCTCTCTCCTCCTTCGTCGTCGATCGCCCGCAGTCGGCGTGGGAGGGTGGTTCCGTTCTCGAGGGCGTCGAACGTTCCGCGCACGTCGATCCGCTGGAACACGGATCGCCGGTTGCGCTCCGCGCCGGCGGGAAGCGCTCGGTCGACCGGAGAGACTCCTGAGCACGGCTGAGCGCAACCGGCGATCCGCGTGGGAGCGGATCGTCGTGCGCGGTACGCGACCCGCTCTTCCCATCGTTCCCGCGTTCTGAGGCCGACCGCGGCCGATCGACGACGTAGGAGGAGAGAGGCTCTTGAGCACCGCGCAACCGTCGATCCGCGTGGGAGCGGATCGTCGTGCGCGGTACGCGACCCGCTCTTCCCAGCGCGACCCTCCTCCCCGGCCGACCGCGGCCGATCGACGACGCAGGAGGAGATCGGCTATGAGTGCAGCCGCAGCGCCGTCCAGAGCTCGGTGCGGGCGGAGACGTCGTCGAGGTCGAGGCCGAGGGCGCGCTCGACGGCGGTGATGCGGTTGCGGAGGGTGTGACGGTGCACGCCGAGGTCGCGGGCGGCGGGCTCCCAGGCGCCGTTGCGGCGGAGCCAGACGCGGGCGCTCTCGAGCAGCACGGCTCCCTCCGGGGTCAGCAGCGGTGCGAGCATCCGGCGGGCGAGCGGTGCGGCTCCGGCGGCGGCGAGGAGCCCGATCAGCCCCTCTGCTGCGACGTCCTCGAAGCGGACCACCGTCCCGTCTCCCGTCCGCTCGGCGGCGCGCCGCGCCTCCTCGAGGCCCCGGTCCAGGTCCGACCAGCCGATCGGGGCGGAGGCGCCGGCGCTCGCGCCGTGCCGCTCCAGCACGGCGGTCAGCGGCTCGAGTCCGTCGGCGGCGGCCACGGCGACGAGCGAGCCGTCCCTCTCGGCGAAGAACAGGCATGCGCCGTCCTCCTCCGCCACGACCTCCAGCTCGTCGAGGAGCGAGTCGCCGTGCACGGGCGCGCTCAGCACGACCACCCGCACGGGCTCGGCGGGCAGCGGGCTCCCCAGGCGCCGTGCGGTGCTCTCGGCGACGTCGAAGGCTCCCGCGGCCAGCAGCTCGAGCAGTCCGGAGCGCAGCTGCCGACGGGAGGAGTCCAGCGCGCGCCGCTGCTCCAGCGCGATGCTCGCCAGGGCGATGACGCTCGCGACCAGGTCGCTGCCCGCCGGGTCCAGCGGCGTGCCCGTGCCCACGGCGAGCACCCCGCGCAGGTGGTCGCGGCGCCCGATCGTCTGCAGCGTCACTCCGCCGCCGTCGTCGAGCCGGAGTCCCGCTCGGCTGCCGCGGGTCAGCGCGTGCCTCGCGGCCGCGGCGACCGCCTCCTCCGCCGGCACGTCGAGCCGGGTGGGCAGGTGCACCCTCTGCCCGGCCGCGTCGTAGAGGGCGACCCAGCAGTCCAGCTGCCGCTCCAGCTCGGTGAGGATCGCCGCGAGCCCGTCCGGCCGCAGCGCCGCGCGGGCGACCCGCCGCTGCGCCTCGAGCGACCACTCCAGCCGCTCGCGCTGCTCCCGCGAGATCACGTCGGCGACGAAGCGGATGATCCCCATGAACGGAGTCAGGTCCGCCACCTCCAGCAGCGGCAGGCCCTGACGCTCGCACGCCGTGACGAGAGCGGCGGGCACCTCGTCGTGCACGATGCGGGTGGCGAAGCCGAGCGCGCGGATGCCGCGGCCGCGCAGCCGGGCGACGTACTCCTCCGAGAACTCGGCGCTGTCGTGCCCGGTGAAGTGGACGCCGTCGGTCAGCAGCAGCTGCCCCGACTCGAGCCAGGGCGTCGGATCGACGAGGTCCGAGGAGTGCGCCCACACCAGAGGGGCGTCGAGGTCGGCCTCGTCGTGGACGCCGGCGAGCACGCGGAGGCGGAAGGCCGGTTCGGCCAGAAGATCGCGGACGGTCGCGGGCATGCGCAGCTCCCTTCGACGTTCCGTCCATCGTAGGGTCCGCGGATCGACGGATCCGCACGCCCACTTCTGAGGCGCGCGCGGCACGATGGGGAGCATGACGTCCTCGACCGCCCCCACCGTCCGCGACAACGCCTCGGTCACCGCCGCCGACCGGTCCCGCGTGTTCCACTCCTGGTCGGCGCAGGGCGCGCTGAATCCGCTGCCGATCGCGGGCGGTCTCGGCGCCGAGGTCTGGGACGTCGACGGCACCCGCTACCTCGACTTCTCGAGCCAGCTCGTGAACGTCACCATCGGCTACCAGCACCCGAAGGTCGTCGCCGCGATCCAGGAGCAGGCGGGCGTCCTCACCACCGTCGGCCCGGCCTACGCGAACGAGACCCGCGCCGAGGCGGCCCGCCTGATCACCGAGCGGGCGCCCGAGGGCATGGAGAAGGTCTTCTTCACCAACGGCGGCGCGGACGCGAACGAGAACGCGATCCGCATGGCGCGGCTGTTCACCGGCCGCGACAAGGTCGTCTCGCTGTACCGCTCGTACCACGGCAACACGGGAGCGGCGATCGTCTCGACCGGCGACTGGCGCCGCATCCCGAACGAGTACTCCCGCGGGCACGTGCACGCCTTCGGGCCCTACCTGTACCGCAGCGAGTTCTGGGCCGAGACCCTCGAGCAGGAGTGCGAGCGCGCCCTCCACCACCTCGAGCGCGTCGTGCAGGCGGAGGGGCCGGAGTCGATCGCCGCGTTCCTCCTCGAGACCATCCCCGGCACCGCCGGCGTGCTCACCCCGCCGCCCGGCTACCTCGCGGGTGTGCGCGAGATCGCCGACCGGTACGGCATCCAGCTGATCCTCGACGAGGTCATGGCGGGCTTCGGGCGCACGGGGGAGTGGTTCGCCTTCGACGCCTTCGACGTGCGCCCCGACCTGATCACCTTCGCGAAGGGCGTCAACTCCGGCTACGTCCCGATCGGCGGTGTCGTCATCTCGGATCCGATCGCCCACCACTTCGACGAGCGCGTCTTCCCCGGCGGCCTCACCTACTCGGGCCACCCGCTCGCCGCGGCCAGCGTCGTCGCGACGCTCGAGGCGATGGAGGAGGAGGGGATCGTCGACAACGCGCGCACCATCGGCTCGGAGCACCTGGCCCCCGGCCTGGCGGCGCTCGAGGCGAAGCACGACCTGATCGGCGAGGTCCGGGGCTCCGGAGTGTTCTGGGCCCTGGAGCTGGTCACCGACCGGGCCGCGCGCACCCCGCTGCCGGCGGCCTCCGTCGCCCGCCTCAAGACCGACCTGCTGTCCCGCGGTCTCCTGCCCTTCACCGCCGACAACCGGATCCACGTGGTCCCGCCGGCCGTCATCACCCCCGCCGAGGTCGCCCGCGGCCTCGGCATCCTCGACGACGCCCTCACCGCCTTCAGCGGCTGACCGCACTCCGTTCCGCAGGCGGCGGCGTCCTCGCGAGGCGTATCCGGGTGTCCGCGGTGCAGCGGATCCGCGTCGCCGTGCGCGTCCCGCTCCTCGGGACCCGGCCGCGCGCTGGAGCCGACTGCGGGACGCCGCGAAGGCAGCGGCGCCGTCGCGAGGCGTATCCGGGGATCCGCGTTCCAGCGGATCCGCGTCGCCGTGCGCGTCCCGCTCCTCGGGACCCGGCCCCGCGCTGGAGCCGACTGCGGGACGCCGCGAAGGCAGCGGCGCCCTCGCGAGGCGTATCCGGGGATCCGCGTTCCAGCGGATCCCCGTCGCCGTGCACATCCCGCTCCTCGGGATCCGGCCCCGCGCTGGAGCCGACTGCGGGACGCCGCGCGGGGAGCGGCGTCCTAACCAGCGGCGTCCTCGCGAGGCGTATCCGGGGATCCGCGTTCCAGCGGATCCGCGTCGCCGTGCGCATCCCGCTCCTCGGGACCTGGCCCCGCGCTGGAGCCGACTGCGGGACGCCGCGCGGGGAGCGGCGTCCTAACCAGCGGCGTCCTCGCGAGGCGTATCCGGGGATCCGCGTTCCAGCGGATCCGCGTCGCCGTACGCGACCCGCTCCTCGGGACCCGGCCCCGCGCTCGAGCCGACTGCGGGACGCCGCGCGGGGAGCGGCGTCCTAACCAGCACTGTGCAAGGCGAACGCCGTCACGAACCCGAGGACCGCGTACAGCCCGGTGAGCACGTCGTCGCGGTCGAACGCCTCGGGGATCATCGTGTTCGAGATCATGGCGAGGATCGCGCCGGCGGCGACGGTCGTCACGAAGGCCACGACCGCGCCCGGTGCGGTGGCGAAGACCAGGAAGCCGACCAGCGCTGCGGCGGCCGAGATCGCGGCGATCCCGCCCCAGACGGTGAAGACGTAGCGGGCGGAGCGGCCGTCGGCTTTCATGCCGACCGTCGAGGACAGGCCCTCGGGGAGGTTCGAGATCGCGACCGCGGCGACGATGGGCACGCTGATCGCCGCTCCCGCTCCGCCCTGGGCGACCGAGAGGCCGAGCACGATCGATTCGGGGACCCCGTCGATCAGGGCGCCGGCCGCGATGGCCGCGCCTCCTCCTCCGCCCGAGCCCTTCGCGCTCTTGCGGTTCCCCGCGCCGGCGCGGGTGAGCAGCGCGTCCGCGCCGACGAAGACGACGGCTCCCGCGAGCGTGCCGAGGATCGTCGGGAGCAGTCCTCCGTCGTCCGCCGCTTCCTGCACGAGTTCGTAGGCGAGCGCCGAGATCAGCACCCCTGCTCCGAACGCCGAGATCGCGGCGGTGAGCTTCGGGGGCACGCGCACGAACCAGGCGAGCGCGGCGCCGATCAGGAGGGTGGCGCCGCCGATGGCGCCGCTGGCGAGGGCGAGGGTCCAGGGAGGCACGGCTCCACCCTGGCACCGGCGGCGTCCGGTCGCGGCGGGCTTGACGGGGGCGCTCCGGCGGCGCTCGACCCGCCTCCGCCCGCCCCGACAGCTGTCGTGCAGGCGTCGGGCCGCGATGCCCGGCCGATCCTCGGCGATGGAGGGCCGCTCGGGCCGGGCGTCCCCGTAAACTGCCGGAATGGCGGAGTTCAGCGCGAGTGTTTTCCAGAACGAGTTCCTCTCGGACGGCGCCACCGACGTGCACGCCATCGTCACGGTGACCGCGTCCCGCACGGGGGTCGCCGGGTCCGACGGGGCCGCGGCCGAGATCATCATCGTGGACTGCTCCGGATCGATGACCGGCGAGAACATGACGGCCGCCAAGCGCGCCGCCGCCGTGGCCGTCGACCAGATCCTGGACGGCACCTTCTTCGCCGTCGTGGCCGGGTCCGAGCGCGCCGACCGCGCCTTCCCGTACCCCAACGCCACCGTCTCGATGGTGCGGATGGAGCCGGGGGCGCGAGCCGCGGCGAAGGAGGCGATCGGCTACCTCCAGGCCGACGGCGGCACCGCGATGGGCACCTGGCTGACCCTCGCCCGCCAGCTGTTCGCGACCGTGCCGGAGGCGACGCAGAGGCACGCGATCCTCCTCACCGACGGCAAGAACGAGCACGAGTCGCGGATGCAGCTGGACGCGGCGATCCGCGCGGCGTCGGGCGACTTCCAGTGCGACGTGCGCGGCGTCGGCTCCCGCTGGATCGTCGAGGAGGCGCGCACCATCGCGAGCGCCCTGCTGGGCACCGTGGGCCTGATCGCGAACCCGGCCGACATGGCCGCCGACTTCGAGTCGCTGATGCGGGCGTCGATGGGCCGGGGAGTCGCCAACGGCGAGCTCCGCGTCTGGACTCCGCAGGGCGCGCAGCTGCTCTTCGTCCGCCAGGTCGCGCCGAACCTCGAGGACCTCAGCTCCCGGCGGAACGCCGTGAACCCGCTCACCGGCGCCTACCCGACCGGCGCCTGGGGCGACGAGTCGCGGGAGTACCACGTGGCGGTGCGGGTCGCGTCGAAGCCGGTCGGCTCGGAGCAGCTCGCCGCGCGGGTGCAGCTCAGCGTGCGCGACGAGGTGGTCGCCTCCGCCCTGGTGAAGGCGCGCTGGACGGACGACTCCGCCCTGACCGCCCGCATCGACCCCGCCGTCGCCCACTACACCGGCCAGACCGAGCTCGCCTCGGCGATCCAGGACGGGCTCGCAGCCAAGGCGCGGGGCGACGAGGCGACCGCCACGGTCAAGCTCGGGCGCGCGGTGCAGCTCGCCTCCGTCACCGGGAACGACGAGGCGACCGCGAAGCTGCGGAAGGTCGTCGAGATCGACAACCCGAACGAGGGCACCGTGCGGCTCAAGCGCGGCGTGGACCGCCTCGACGAGATGGCGCTGGACACCGCGTCGACCAAGACCACGCGGGTGCGCAAGTGAGCTTCCGCTGCCCCGAGGGGCACACCTCGCAGTCCGGCGACTACTGCGACGTCTGCGGAGCGCCCATCGGTGCCGCTGCGGCCCCGTCGCCCGCCCCCGCCGCGCCGACCACCGCGATCCCGACCGGCCCCTCGGTCTGCCCGCACTGCTCGTTCCCGAACGAGCCCGGCGCCCTGTTCTGCGAGAACTGCGGCTACGACTTCACGACCGGCTCCCTCCCCGAGGCCGATCCGTTCACCTCCTCCGGCGCCGTCCGCGCTCCGGGCGAGGTCGGCGGCTCCGCGACGCCGTCGGGGGACCCGGCCCAGCACCTGGGCGAGGCGCCCGCGCCGCAGGCCGATCCCGCGGCTCCCACCGAGCTGGTTCCGGAGCAGGAGGCCGGCTTCGACACCCCCGTCGCGACCGCGCCGCCCGCCGCTCCGCCGACCGAGGTGATCCCGGAGGCCCCTGCACCCGAGGCCGCAGCCCCCGACGCGGCACCCGGGGCCTCAGCATCAGAGGAGGAGTCCGCGTCCGCGCCGGCCACCGGCTCCGCCCACCCCGCCGCCGCCTCCGCGGACCCGGACCGCCCGTGGATCGCCGAGCTCTGGGTCGACCCGGAGTGGTACGCCGAGCAGCGCGCCGACGACCCCATGCCCTCGCCCGGCCCGCCCGCGACCGTCGTCCTCCGCGAGCGCACCCTGCTCGTCGGCCGCCCGTCCGTCTCCCGCGGCATCTCGCCGCAGGTGGACTGCGGCTCCGACTCCGGTGTCTCGCGGCGCCACTGCCAGCTGAGCACCGACGGCTACCGCTGGTGGGTCGAGGATCTGCAGTCGGCGAACGGCACGTACCTCGCCCCGGCCGGGGCTGCGCTCCCGCAGTCGCCGATCGCCGCCGGTCAGCGCCGCGAGGTCGAGGAGGGCGACCGGATCTACGTGGGCGCCTGGACGAGGATCGTGCTCCGTCCCGCGTTCCCCGGCGAGGCCTAGGGCCCCGCGCCCGAACGGTCAGCGACCGGCGAGCGCTCCGAGCATCCACGACAGCGCCGCGATCGCGCCGACGCCGACCACGCTCGAGCCGATGATCACGGAGCGCCGGATCCGTGCCGCGCGCGAGTCCGAGGCGGTCGGCGCGCCCGAAGCCGAGCCCGTCGTCATCCCGCCGCGGAGCCGGTGCGCTACCTCGTCGGCGGTCGGCCGCTTCTCCGGGTCCCGCTGCGTCATCGAGGTCAGCAGCGCCCGCCACTCCGCCGGCAGCGTGTCGGGCACGGAGGGGCTGCGGTGGAGGCGGGCGATCGCCGCCTCGAGGACCGTGCCCGAGTACTCGCGGTGACCGGTGATCGCCTCGAGGAGGACCAGGCCGAGGGAGAAGACGTCGCTCGCTCCGCTGATCGGCTCGCCCGCGACCTGCTCCGGGCTGACGAAGCTCGCGGTGCCGATCACGACGCCGTCGCTGGTGAGGCGGGAGCCGTCCATGAAGTGGGCCACGCCGAAGTCGGTGAGCTTGGCGGTGCGGGCGTAGCCGCTGGAGGCGACCTCGCTGACCAGGATGTTCGCGGGCTTGACGTCGCGGTGCACGACGCCGCGCTCGTGCAGGTAGGCCAGGGCCTCGGCGAGCTGCGTGCCGATCGCCGCGACCTCCGCCGCCGGGAGGGGGCCGGACTCGAGCCGCGCCTCCATCGTGGGGTCGGCGACGAGCTCCATCACGACGTAGCGGCGGACCTCGCCGCCGAAGTTGTGCAGCCCCGCGTCGAAGAGATTGACGATGCCGGGGTGGGCGAAGGAGCTCAGCATCCGCACCTCGCGCTCCTGGCGGGCCACGTCCTCGGGGTTCGAGGCCTCCGCGCGGAACACCTTCACGGCGACCTCGCGCTGCACGGTCTCGTCGCGGGCCCGGTAGACCGAGCCCATCCCGCCGGAGCCGATGCGCTCGATCAGGTAGTAGCGGCCGGCCACCTTCTGCTGGGCGGCGTTCGCGGCGACGGTACTCATGGCGATCCCGCCTTCCGCTCGAACGGTGCGCTCCGGAGCGCACGAGGTGGGCGCCTGCGACGACGGTACCGCGGGGCGGCGCCGGCCGGGTCGGCGGAACGGGGGGATTGACACTCCCGGCCCCGGACGGGGGGACGAATGGCCGCTCAGCGCACCGATCCGCACCCCCCGCCGCGGGGTCAGCGGAGGCCGCTGCGCGCGAAGCCCTGCACGAAGTAGCGCTGGAACACCAGGAACAGCACCACCATCGGCACGACGTTCACCAGGGCGAACGCCATGGTCGCTCCGTAGTCGCTGCCGAACTGCCCCTGGAGGAAGAGCAGCCCGATCGGGAGCGTGAACAGCGCGTTCTCCTTCAGGGCGATGAGCGGCCAGGCGAAGTCGTTCCAGGAGCCGAGCAGCGACATGAAGAAGAGCACGGCGATGAGCGGCTTCGAGAGGGGGAGGACGATGGCCGTGAACACGCGGAAGTGCCCGGCGCCGTCGATCCGGGCCGCCTCGATCAGGTCCCGCGGGATCGCGAGGATGAACTGCCGCGCCAGGAACAGCCCGAACGCCGAGGCCGCCGTCGGCAGGATCACCGCCCAGTAGCTCCCGTAGAGGCCGAGGTCGGTGACGAGCCGGAACAGCGCCACCATGATCACCTGCACGGGCAGGGTGAGCGTCGACAGGGCCAGGAGGAAGAGCACTCCGGATCCGCGGAACCGCAGCTGTGCGAAGGCGTAGCCGCCGAGCAGGTTGATCGTCACGGTGATCAAAGCGGTGACCAGGCTGATCGCGAGGGAGTTGCCGAACCAGGTCGCCACGGGGAACGACGAGAACACGCGCTCGAAGTTCACCAGTGTCAGCTCGCGCGGCCAGAGGCGGAGGGTGCCGCCGAGCAGCTCGGACCGCGAGGAGAACGCGACGACCACCATCCAGTACAGCGGGAAGACGATGACCACCGAGACGCCGAGGGCGAGGGCGAGGCGGAGCAGGCGCGAGGTGCGCGACGTGCGGATCATTCGACGAGGTCCCTCGAGCGGTTGGTGCGCCACTGCACGGCGGTGAAGATCATGGTCAGGATCAGCAGCACGATGCCGATGGCCGCGGCGTAGCCCTGGTCGCGGGTGACGAATCCGGTGTCGTAGGCGTAGGTCACGAGCACCGAGGTCGCGTTCTGCGGTCCGCCGCCGGTGAGCACGAAGACGATGTCGAACACCTGGAACGAGTAGATGACGTTGAGGATGAGCAGGAAGAACGACGACGGGCCGACCAGCGGCAGCGTCACGTGGCGGAACTGCTGCCACGCGTTCGCTCCGTCGAGCCGGGCCGCCTCGTAGAGCGCCGGGTTCACCCCCTGCAGCCCCGCCAGGTAGATCAGCATGTTGAAGCCGGTGCGCCACCACAGGGTGACGAGCACCACGGAGGCGAAGGCCGCCGCTCCGCCGGACTGCCAGGCGATGCGGGGGAGGCCGATCGTCTGGAGCATGCCGTCGAGCACGCCGCTGTTCTCGTCGAAGATCAGCACGCCCATCAGCGCCGTCGCCACGCCGGAGACCGCCATCGGCAGGATGAGGATGCTGCGGAACACCGGCCGCGCGGGCAGCACCGAGTTCATCAGCACCGCCGCGCCGAGGCCCAGCGCCATCGAGAGCGGGGTCACGATCAGGGTGAACAGCGCCGTGTTCAGCGTCGAGCGCCAGAAGAGGCCGTCGCCGAGCAGCCGCGCGTAGTTGTCGAGCCCGACGAAGACGCCGTCGCCGAAGCCGTTCGTGCGCTGGAAGCCGATCAGGAACGCGCCGCCCAGGGGGACGAACACGAACAGTCCGAGCATCAGCAGGTTCGGCGCGAGGAACGCGTAGGCGGCCGCCGTCTCGCGGGCGGGGGCGCGGGAGGTGCGCCGGGGGCGGGCGGTCACCGCCTCCGGCGCGAGGACCGACCGGCTCACTGCGTCGCGGCCGCGATGCCGGAGGTGAGGCCGGCGATGGTGTCCTCGGTGCTGCGCCCGCCGACGAAGGCCTGCTCCAGCTGCTCCTTGAGCACCGTGATGATCGCGGCCATGTCGGGCGAGGCGACCTGCGCCGAGTCGGACGCCTGGACGGTGCCCGCCTGGCCGAGGAACACTTCGGCGAGCTCGGGGCGCACGGCGAACTCGATGCCCGACTCCGTGAGGTCGCGGCGAGTGGGGAGGAGCGAGGCGCCGGCGCAGAAGTCGCGCATCGCCTCCTCCTCCGTCACGAACGCGAGGAAGGAGGCGGCCAGCTCCGGGTTCTTCGCGGCCTTGGTCGCGACGAGGGCGTTGCCGCCGAAGTCGCCGCCTCCGCGCACGTTGCGCGGGGAGTAGGTGGCGCCCCACTCGAAGTCGAGGGTGGAGTCGGCGTCGGGGATGAGGAACGCGCCGGCGAAGGTCATCGCGGTGGTCTGCGAGTACCAGAGGTCGCTGGCGTAGGTGGTCGCCTGCACGGAGCTGCTCGGCGGCACGAGGCCGTCGGTGAAGAAGCTGCGGCTGAAGTCGATCGCGGCGCGGCCAGCGGCGGAGTCGATCGCGGGCCCGGACAGGTCCTCGGTGAGGAAGCGGCCGTCGGCCTGGAACAGCAGGCTCAGCCAGCGGGTGACGCCATTGCCCTGCCAGTTGTAGGCGAAGGGGTAGCGCTCGGCGGGGAGCGAGGCGCGCAGCTTCCGCCCGACCTCGGTGAACTCCTCCCAGGTCCACGCCTCCTCGGGCGAGGAGGGGAAGGAGGTGACGCCCGCGTCGGCCAGCACCTGCGTGTTGTAGAGGATCAGCGAGGTGTCGGTGTGGTGGGGGACGCCGAAGGGGCTCCCGCCGCTCTGCACCGCGGCCCAGGCCGGATCGGTGAACCGCTCGGCGACGTCGGAGTCGAGGAAGCCCGACAGGTCCAGGAGCTGGTCGCGGCCGGCGTAGCTGCCGAACGTGTAGTACGGGACCCGGAAGACGTCCGGCGGGTTCCCCGCCTGCAGCTGCGCGTCGATGTTGGTGAACATCTGCTCGTAAGGGACCGCGTTGAGGGTCACGGTGGCGCCGGCGTTCGCCGACTGGAACGCGTCGATCGCGCGCTGGAAGCCGGCCAGCTCGGCGTCGGTGCCCCAGGTGGTGAAGGTGAGGGTGTCGCTGCCGGCGCTCGCCGCGGGGCCCGCGGGGGCGAAGCCGCAGCCGGAGAGGACCGGGACGGAGGCGGCGACGCCGAGGGCTCCGAGGAAGCGGCGGCGGTCGAGGACCGCGCGTCCGAGCTGCGAGAGGTCGAGAGCCCCCGAGGGGAGCCCCTTGCTGGTCAGGCCCATGACGGCCTCCTTCCGGGGGCCAGCGGCAGGCTCCCGGGGGCAGGCTATTCCGGCAGGGCCGCGGGTATCGCGGCTGGACGGATCGGCCGATCCATGAGAGGAGCGGCCGATCCGCGCGGCGGGCGTTCAGCCGCGGCGGCCGAGCATCCCCTCGAACGAGCCGTCGAGCGCCCACGGGTCGGGCGTGGAGCCCGAGCGGGAGGAGCGGGCGGCTTGATCGGCCAGCTCGCGTCCGGCGCGCTCGATGCGCGAGGGCAGCGCCCGTCCGTCCTCGGTCGCGCCGCCCCAGTCGTCCGTCGCCGCGAACACGGTGGTCGCGAGGGGCGCCGCGTGCAGGTAGGTGAAGAGCGGGCGCATCGCGTAGTCGACGGCCAGGGAGTGGCGGGGGGACCCGCCCGTGGCCGCCAGCAGCACGGGCAGGCCGCGCAGCGCCTCCGTGTCGAGCACGTCGACGAACGACTTGAAGAGCCCGCTGTAGCTGGTGGTGAAGATCGGCGTCACGGCGATCAGGCCGTCGGCGCCGGCGACCGCGTCGAGCGCGGTCTGCAGAGCGGGGCTCGCGAAGCCGGTGAGGAGGTTGTTCGTGACGTCGTGCGCGAGGTCGCGCAGCTCCACGACGCTCCGCTCGACGGCGAAGCCCTGCTCGGTGAGGGAGGACTCGGCGGCGTCGGCCAGGCGGTCGGCGAGCAGCCGGGTCGAGGACGGCTGGCTGAGGCCGGCCGAGAGGACGGTGATCCTGCGGGTGTCCATGGAGAGCTCCTGACTAGACGGTGACGGGCTCGGCCGCGGGCTGCGCGTCGCGCGCGGCCACGAGGGAGGCGTGGGTGGGGGCGTCGGGCACGTGCGAGGGGCGGCCCTCGGCGAAGCCGGCGCGGAGGGCGGGGAGGATCTCGCCGAGCATGTCCATCTGCTCCAGGACGGTCTTCAGCGGGAGTCCCGCGTGGTCCATCAGGAAGAGCTGGCGCTGGTAGTCGCCGACGTACTCGCGGAAGCCGAGGGTGCGGTCGATGATCTGCTGCGGGGAGCCGACGGTGAGCGGGGTCTGCTCCGTGAAGTCCTCGAGCGAGGGGCCGTGGCCGTAGACGGGGGCGTTGTCGAAGTAGGGGCGGAACTGCGAGACCGCGTCCTGCGAGTTCTTCGCCAGGAAGATCTGCCCGCCGAGGCCGACGATCGCCTGGTCGGCGGTCCCGTGGCCGTAGTGCTCGAAGCGCTGGCGGTAGAGCTGCACCATCTTCTGGGTGTGCGAGGCGGGCCAGAAGATGTGGTTCGCGAAGAAGCCGTCGCCGTAGTAGGCGGCCTGCTCCGCGATCTGAGGGGAGCGGATCGATCCGTGCCACACGAACGGCGCGACACCGTCGAGGGGGCGCGGGGTCGACTGGAAGCCCTGGAGGGGAGTGCGGAACTGGCCCTCCCAGTCGACGAAGTCCTCGGTCCACAGGCGGTGCAGCAGGTCGTAGTTCTCGATCGTCAGCTCGATGCCGCGGCGGATGTCCTTGCCGAACCAAGGGTAGACGGGGCCGGTGTTGCCGCGGCCGAGCATCAGGTCGACGCGGCCGCCGGCGAGGTGCTGGAGCATCGCGTAGTCCTCGGCGAGCTTCACGGGGTCGTTCGTGGTGATGAGGGCCATCGCGGTGGAGAGCGTGATCCTCTCGGTCTTCGCCGCGAGGTAGCCGAGCGTGGTGGTGGGGGAGGAGGACCAGAACGGCGGGTTGTGGTGCTCGCCCAGGGCGAAGACGTCGAGGCCGATCTCCTCCGCCTTCAGCGCGATCGCGAGGGTCGCCTGGATCTTCTCGGACTCGGACGGGGTCCGTCCGGTCGTGGGGTCGGTCGTGATGTCGCTGACCGTGAAGATGCCGAACTGCATCAGGCGCTCCTTCTGTCCTCCGGCCCGGTGGGGCCTGGTCCATGCGTTTGCATGTACATCCTCATTCAACCACGTGCAGCCGGATCTATTCCCGAGGATCCCCGGGCCTCCGCCGGGCTGTCGCAGGACGGTGGAGGCGCCGTGCCCGGACGTCGCCGACCCGCCCCGCTCGCCCCGCGGCCGCCCGAAACATCCCCGCAATACGCCCCGCACTAGAGTCGTGCCATGGGTGACCTCTTCGACGGATACGGGTCCCAGAAGGTCGAGCGGCCCGACACGGGCGCCACCCCCTGGGACGAGATGTTCGCCGACGTGGCGTCGACCGGAGGCCCCGACGGGGTCCGCGGCGCCTACCGCGACATCTACTCCTCGCTCGCGCGGATGACCCAGGAGGAGCTGCGCGGCCGCACCGACGCGCTCGCCTCCTCCTACCTCGCGCAGGGCGTCACCTTCGACTTCGCGGGGGAGGAGCGGCCGTTCCCCCTCGACGCCGTCCCCCGGGTGATCGAGCGCGCCGAGTGGAACGAGGTGCAGACCGGCATCAAGCAGCGGGTCCGTGCTCTCGAGGCGTTCCTCGCCGACGTCTACGGCCCGCAGAACGCCGTGGCCGACGGCGTCATCCCCGCCGGGCTGATCTCGAGCTCGAGCCACTTCCACCGGCAGGCCGCGGGCATCGTCCCCGCGAACGGCGTGCGGATCCAGGTGTCCGGGATCGACCTGATCCGCGACGAGAAGGGCGGCTGGCGGGTCCTCGAGGACAACGTCCGCGTGCCCTCCGGCGTCTCCTACGTCATCTCGAACCGCCGGGTGATGGCGCAGACGCTGCCCGAGCTGTTCGTCTCGATGCGGGTGCGCCCGGTCGGCGACTACCCGAACAAGCTGCTGCAGGCCCTCCGCGCCTCCGCCCCCGAGGGCGTCGACGACCCGACCGTGGTCGTGCTCACCCCGGGCGTCTACAACTCCGCCTACTTCGAGCACACCCTCCTCGCCCGCCTCATGGGCGTCGAGCTGGTCGAGGGCCGCGACCTGTTCTGCACGGGCGGCAAGGTGTTCATGCGCACCACCTCCGGCCCGACCCGGGTCGACGTGATCTACCGCCGCGTGGACGACGAGTTCCTCGATCCGCTGCAGTTCCGCGCCGACTCGATGCTCGGCTCGCCCGGGCTGATGCTCGCGGCCCGGCTCGGGAACGTCACGATCGCCAACGCGGTCGGCAACGGCGTCGCCGACGACAAGCTCGTCTACACCTACCTGCCCGACCTCATCCGCTACTACCTCTCGGAGGAGCCGGTGATCAAGAACGTCGACACGTGGCGGCTCGAGGACCCGGGAGCGCTCGAGGAGGTGCTCGACCGCCTCGACGAGCTCGTCGTGAAGCCGGTCGACGGCTCCGGCGGCAAGGGCCTGGTCGTCGGGCCGGCCGCCTCGGCGAAGGAGCTCGCGGAGCTGCGCTCCCGCCTCCAGGCCGACCCGCGCGGCTGGATCGCGCAGCCGGTCGTGCAGCTCTCCACCATCCCCACCCTCGTCGACGACGGGATGCGCCCCCGGCACGCCGACCTGCGGCCCTTCGCCGTGAACGACGGTACCGACGTCTGGGTGCTGCCCGGCGGCCTGACCCGCGTCGCGCTCCCCGAGGGGCAGCTCGTCGTCAACTCGTCGCAGGGCGGCGGATCGAAGGACACCTGGGTGGTCGGCCTCGAGGAGGCGCGCAGCGCCGATCCCGAGGCGCGCGACATCCAGGCGCTCGTCGCCGAGCAGGCCGCGGTCACCAGCTCCATCCCGATCGTCTACCCGCTCAACCACACGCCCGACCACTCGCCGCAGGACGCGCCGAACACCGACCAGGACCAGCAGCAGCAGCAGCAGACGCTCGCGGCGGGGGAGGACGACTGATGCTCTCCCGGATCGCCGAGTCGCTGTTCTGGATCGGCCGCTACATCGAGCGGTCCGACGGCACCGCCCGCATCCTCGACGTCCACCTCCAGCTCCTGCTCGAGGACCCGTGGATCGACGAGGACACGGCCTGCCGCTCGCTCCTGTCGGTGATGGGCTCGACCCCGCCCGACGATATGCGCGAGATCACCCGTGCCGACGTGCTGGCGATCCTCGCGATCGACCGCACGAACCCCGCCTCGATCGCCTATTCGCTCGGCGCGGCCCGCGAGAACGCCCGCCGGGCGCGCGAGATCGTCTCGACCGAGCTCTGGGAGTGCCTCAACACCACGCGCACCCGCATGCCGCGCCGCGTCTCGGGCGAGCGGGTGTCGGAGTTCTTCAGCTGGGTGCGCGAGCGCTCCGCCCTCGCCGTCGGCATCATCGAGTCGGCGACCTCGCGCGACGAGGCCTGGCAGTTCTTCACGCTCGGCCGCTCGATCGAGCGCGCCGACATGACCGCCCGCCTGCTCGCCACCCGCTCGCTGACCGAGGCGAGCGGCCCCTCCTGGACCACGATCCTCCGCTCCTGCGGCGCCTACGAGGCGTACCTGCGCACCTACCGGGGCGTGCCGAGCGCGCGGAACGCTGCCGAGTTCCTCCTCCTGGACCGGCTGTTCCCGCGCTCGATCCTCTTCTCGGTCTCGCGGGCGGAGGCGTGCATGCGCGACATCGAGCCGCGCACCGGCCGCATCGGCCACTCCGGCGACGCGCAGCGCGTCCTCGGGCGGATCCGCAGCGAGCTGGAGTTCCGGCCGATCACCGACATCCTCGAGGACCTGCCGCGGCACATGGACAGCGTGCAGGAGGCGACCTCGGCCGCGTCCGAGGCGATCCGCCAGCGGTACTTCCCCACCAACGTCATGCCGAGCTGGATCGGGGAGGCGCTGTGAGCAGGCTGCGCATCAGGCACACCACGGGCTTCACCTACGCGGGGGACGTGGTCGCGTCCTACAACGAGGCGCGGATGCTCCCCGCCTCCTCGGACGGGCAGCTGGTGCTGTTCTCGAACCTCGACATCCGGCCGGTGACCTCGGTGCACGCCTACACCGACTACTGGGGCACCCGCGTCTCGTCGTTCGACGTGCTCGACGCCCACCGCGAGCTCTCGCTGACGGCGACCTCGCTCGTCGAGATCCGGCCGAAGCAGCACCCCGACCACCCGACCGGATGGGATCAGCTGTCCGAGCAGGTCGAGACGCGCACCGAGTACGTGGAGCAGTCGAAGCAGACCCACCGCACCGCGCCGCCGGAGGACCTCTCGGCGATGGCGCGCTCGCTCGCGGACGAGGCGGCCGGGCCGTGCGAGGCCGCGCTCATGATCGCCGAGACGATCGGCCGGGCGATGACCTACCGGCAGGGCGTCACCGGCGTGCACTCCACCGCGACGGAGTCGTGGACCGCGCGCGAGGGCGTCTGCCAGGACATCACGCACATCGTGCTCGGGGCTCTGCGCTCGGTGGGCATCCCGGCGCGCTACGTCTCGGGCTACCTGCACCCCAAGCCGCACGCCGAGATCGGCGAGACCGTGGTGGGGGAGTCCCACGCCTGGGTCGAGTGGTTCTGCGGAGGAGCCTGGCGCGGCTACGACCCGACGAACCTGATCGACATCGGCGACCGCCACGTCATCGTCGGCCGGGGCCGCGACTACAACGACATCGCGCCGTTGCGCGGGGTGTTCGCCGGGCCCCGCTCGTCGAAGCTCTTCGTCCGCGTCGAGATCACCCGCGAGGCCTGAGGGCGGGCGGCGGACGCGCCCCGCGTCGACGACGACCCGTCTAGCCGGCTGTCCGCGGATCCGCTCCGGCGCGCGGACCGGCTGACGGAGCCTAGGCGCGGGGGCGCAGCAGTGGGACACCGCCGGTAGCGGGAAGGGCCTCCGGCTCGGGGGCCGCGAGCCGGGCGGCGCGGCGCAGGCGGAGGTGGAAGGCGAGTCCGATGGCGGCCGCCGCGATCCCGGAGGCGGCGCCGACCAGCATCGCCTGGCGCGGGCCGTAGGCGTTCGCGACCCAGCCGATCAGCGGTGCGCCGATCGGGGTGCCGCCGACGAAGATGGCCATGTACAGCGCCATGACCCGGCCCCGCATCTCGGGGGCGGTCGAGAGCTGCACGTAGCCGTTGGCCGAGGTCATCAGCGTCTGCGCCGCGATGCCGACGAAGGGGAGCAGGATCGCGAACGCCCAGACCGTCGGCATGACGCCGGCCAGCGCGAGCGCGACGCCGAACGCCGCGGAGGCGCCGACGATGAGCCGGAGCCTCGGGCGGTCGCGGCGAGCCGAGAGGAGCGCCCCCAGCACCGAGCCGACGGCGATGGCGGAGGAGAGCAGGCCGAACTCGCTCGCCCCCATGTCGAACTCGACGGTCGCCATCGTCGAGGCGAAGATCGGGAAGTTCAGGCCGAAGGTGCCGATCAGGAACACGATCGCGAGCACCACGAGGATGTCCGGCCGCTTCGACACGTAGCGGAACCCCTCCAGCAGGGCACCCGGGCCGCGGGTGGCGCGCGGGGCGCTGCGGAGCTGGTCGCGGTGCAGCGCGCGCAGCGAGAGCAGGACGGCGAGGAAGCTCGCGGCGTTGAGGAGGAAGACCCAGCCGGAGCCGACCGCGGCGATCAGCACGCCCGCGAGGGCCGGTCCGATCATCCGCGCCGAGTTGAAGGAGGCCGAGTTCAGCGAGACGGCGTTGGTGAGGTCGCGCTCCTCGACCAGCGCCGAGACGAACGTCTGGCGCACGGGCGCGTCGATCGCCGCGGCGAAGCCGAGCAGCAGGGCGAAGAGGTAGACCATCCAGAGCTGGACGACCCCGGTCACGACGATGAGTCCCAGGCCGAGGCCGAGCGCGCCCATCGCGCCCTGGGTGGCCATCAGGAGCTTCCGCCGGTCGAAGCGGTCGGCGATGAAGCCGGAGAAGGGGACCATCACGAGCTGCGGTCCGAACTGCAGCGCCATGGTGACGCCGAGCGCCGTCGCGTCGTGGTCGGTCAGGTCGTTGATCACGATCCAGTCCTGGGCCGTGCGCTGCATCCAGGTGCCGACGTTCGAGACCATCGCGCCCGCGAACCAGATGCGGTAGTTCGGCACGGCGAGGGAGCGGAACATCGCGCTCATCGGTCGGCCACCGCGCGCAGGACCGCTGCCGCGTCGTGGAGCAGGCGCAGGTCCTCGGGAGGGAGCTCCTCGAGGCGCGCCACGAGCCAGGCGTCGCGGCTGCGGCGCACGTCGAGCACCAGTGCGGTGCCGGCCCCGGTGGGGCGGATGCGGGTGACGCGGCCGTCGGCGGGGTCGGCGAGGCGCTCCGCGAGTCCTTCGTCGACCAGGCAGCCGACCGTGCGGGTCATCGAGGGCGGGCGGACCCGCTCCGCCTCGGCCAGCTCGCCGAGGGTCTTCGCGCCCTCGCGGTGCAGGAGCGCGAGCACGCTGAACTGCGGATCGCTGAGCTCGTGCTGGGCCTTCTCCTGCCGGAGCCGCCGTCCGAGCCGGCCGACCGCTGCCCGCACCTCGCCCGCGAGGGAGGTCAGCGGGAGATCGGTCTGCGGGGTCTGGATCTCAGCGATCTCGGTCGATGGCACATAGTTAGCCTAACAAAAGAACCGTCGCTCAGGCGGAGGTCCGTGCGGTCCGCACCGCTCCGATGCTCGCGGCGACCACGAGCGCGATCCCGACGGCCTCGACGGCGCTGAGGCGCTGGCCGAGCACGAGGAAGCCCGAGAGCGCGGCCGCCCCGGGAGAGAGCGACATCAGGATCGAGAAGGTGGAGGAGCGCAGGCGCCGCAACGCCAGCAGCTCCAGCGCGTA
This sequence comes from Rathayibacter sp. VKM Ac-2762, assembly GCF_009866585.1. NCBI lineage: Bacteria > Bacillati > Actinomycetota > Actinomycetes > Micrococcales > Microbacteriaceae > Rathayibacter > Rathayibacter sp. VKM Ac-2762. The sequence continues at coordinate 3,444,360 of NZ_CP047419.1, forward strand.
GGGCACCGCGGAGGAGAGCACCGCCACGGCGAGCCCGAGGAGCAGCACCGGCGGCACCACCAGGGCGGGCCCGGCGGAGGCGATGCCGAACGGCAGCGACACGATCGCGCCGGCCGCCAGCGCCAGCGCGAGCCCGTCGATCCCCTGGAACCGCCCGCCGGTGCGGCCGGCGAAGACGATGTACGCGGCCCAGAGCACTGCGGCCCCCAGCGCGAAGCCGACGCCGACCGGGTCCAGCGCCGAGAACCCGCCCTGCGACAGGGTCACCACTCCGGCCAGCGCGAGCACCGCCCAGACCAGGCTCAGCACGCTCCTCCCGGCGATCACCGAGAGCGTCAGCGGCCCGAGCACCTCGAGGGTGACGGCGGCGCCCTGCGGGATCCGGGCGATGGCCTCGTAGTAGCAGGCGTTCATCCCGCCGAGGGCGAGACCGTAGGCGGCGACAGTGGCCCAGTCGCTCCGGCTGTGGCCGCGCAGCCGCGGACGGCAGACCAGGAGCAGCACGACGGCTGAGAACACCAGCCGGAGCGTGACGGTGCCGATAGGCCCCGCGGCGGGGAAGAGCAGCACGGCGAAGGAGGCGCCCAGCTGCACGCTCGCGACCGACCCGAGCACCAGGCCGATCGAGCCCGCGCTCGCCGGGCGCCGCTCCGGAGCGACCGCTGCGCTCAGCTGGAGCGCCGCTGCGTCTGGACGGGCGGGACGTTGTAGCCGAGCAGGCCGACGCCGGTCGCGTCCCAGCGCAGCGTGGTCAGCGAGACGTTGTCGACCACCGGGAAGGTGTGCCGATAGGTCTCGGGGTTGATGCCGAGGTAGGCGCACAGCAGGAGGCGGATGAGCGTGCCGTGCGCGACGACGAGCACGCGGCCGTCGGGGTGCTCGCGGTGGATGCGGGCGAGCGAGGTGTTCGCGCGGGCGACGGCGTCGAGGCCGGACTCGCCGCCGGGCATCGGCTGGATGGCCGGTGCGGCGACCCATGCGTGGTACTCGTCCGGGAAGCGCTTCTCCATCTCGTCGGTGGTCAGCCCCTCGCCGCGGCCGAAGTCGACCTCGACCAGGGCCGGGTCGGGCTGCAGCTCGAGGTGGGCCGCCCGCGCGGCGGGCACGGCGGTGCGCACGGCCCGGACCAGGGTGGAGGAGTACACCGCCTCGAGGTCGGCGTCGACGGCCCAGGCGGCCAGAGTCGCCGCCTGGTCCTGGCCCCGGGGGGTCAGCGCGATGTCGGAGGAGCCCGCGAAGCGGTTCTCGGAGTGCCAGACAGTCTCTCCGTGCCGGGCGAGGATCAGGGTCGTCACCCCCTGAGCCTACCGACCGCGCGGGCCCGCGGGCCCCGCGCTCAGGCGGCGGAGACGCCGTAGTGCGCGTCGACCATCACCGGGAGGTGGTCCGAGACGCCCTGGGGCAGCGTGGAGACCCGCTCGATCCGCACGGAGTCGCTGATCGCGAAGTCGAAGTGGCCGCTGAAGTAGCGGTAGCGCGCGTAGGTCGGGGAGTCGCTCCGCGAGACCAGGTAGCCGTTCCGGGTCATCCGGCGGTCGAGTCCGCGGAAGAACCACGGGTAGTTGTAGTCGCCGACCATCAGGGAGGGGGTGTCCGGCGCGTACTCGCGCAGCCGGTTCAGCGCCTCGTCGATCTGCTTGCGGCGCAAGGCGTTGCCGGCCGAGAGCGGAGCGGCGTGGAAGGACGAGACGGCGATCGATCCGCCGTCGCGGTCGTCGAGGCGGACGGCCAGCAGGCGCTCGTGAGCGGGGGACATCACGCGGTCGTGCATGGACTTGCTGAGCTCGAACGCGGCGCTGCCGGAGAGCTCGAAGCGGTCCTGCGAGTAGTAGACGGCCAGGCCCAGGCGGTTGCGGGCCGTGACGGACGCGAGCCGGAGCGAGCCCACCTCCTGCGGCAGCTTCGTGGTGTCGCACTCCTGCAGGCACAGGACGTCGATGTCGTGGCGGGCGGCGAGGGGGGCGATCTCGGCGTGCGCTCGGTGCTCCCGGAGGTTGTAGGAGATCACGCGGAGGGCGCGTTCGGTCGGCTGCATTTCGCCAGTGTAGGGCGCGCCGCCCGAGCGCCGGCCGACCCTCCGGCGAACACGGAGGGACCTCCTCGGAACGCGGTCGGAACGTTCGCCGACCGGCCGGGGAGGTCCCTCGCGGAGCCGTGTCAGTGCTGCTCGGTGCCCGAGGCGTCGGTCTCGGCGTCGGTGCCGTGGACGCCGTCGGTGGGGCCCCAGTCGGGCAGCGGGGGGTTCTGCTCCTCGCCGTCGGCGCCGACGCCGTCGGCCAGGGGGGAGGCCGCGCCGCCGACCTCGTCGAGGCCCGCGGAGGTGCCGGTCTCGGTGGCGGGGTCGGGCGTGCGGGCGCCGTCGGTCGTGTCGGTGCCGTCGGTCGTGTCGGCGGGGGTGGGCTCGATGTCGTAGTCGGAGCTGCTCATGTCCCGACGCTACGACTCCGCCGCCCGCGGGGGCACCCCCTTGCGCTCCCGCGAACGACGGAGGCCCCCCGCACCGGGAAGGTGCGAGGGGCCTCCGAAGGGGGAGTGCTCAGCGTCCGTAGGCGGAGGCGGCGGGGCAGTCGAACGGGTCGCCGCCGGCCGACAGGCCGACCTTGTTGAGGTAGCGGACGACGATCGCGTACGACTCCATCAGCGAGGTCTCGGTGTAGGGGATCTGGTGGGTGGTGCAGTACTCCTTGGCGATGACCTGCGCACGGCGCAGCGCCGGGCGGGGCATGTTCGGGAAGAGGTGGTGCTCCACCTGGTAGTTGAGGCCGCCCATGTAGAGGTCGGTGAACCAGGTGCTGCGGATGCTGCGCGAGGTGAGGACCTGGCGGCGGAGGAAGTCGACGCGCGCCTCCTTCGGCAGCAGCGGCATGCCCTTGTGGTTCGGCGCGAACGAGGCGCCCATGTAGAGGCCGAAGACGCCCAGCTGCACGCCGACGAAGGCGAACGCCATGCCGAGGGGGAGGGCCCAGAAGACGACGGCGAGGTAGAGGCCGACGCGGGTGACGAGCATGGTGATCTCGACCCAGCGCTTGTCGACCTTGCCCTTGCCGAACACGGTGCGGAAGCCGTGCAGGTGCAGGTTGAGGCCCTCGAGCAGCAGGAGCGGGAAGAACGCGTACCCCTGGCGGCGGGTGAGCCAGGCGTAGAGGCCGCGCGAGCGGGCCGCGTCCTCGGCGGTGAAGGAGACGACGTCGCGCTCGATGTCCGGGTCCTTGCCCAGCACGTTCGGGTTCGCGTGGTGGCGGCTGTGCTTGGTCATCCACCAGGAGTAGCTGATGCCGACGAAGAGGTTCGCGAGGGTGCGGCCGGCGACGTCGTTGGCCTTGCCGGACTCGAACACCTGGCGGTGCGAGGCCTCGTGGGCGAGGAAGGCGAACTGCGTCAGCACGATGCCGAGGGCGGCGGCGAGCAGGAGCTGGAACCAGGAGTCGCCCAGCAGGACGAAGCCGGTGACGATGCCGCCGAGCGCGAGGACCAGCGCGCCGAACATCGTGTAGTAGAAGCCGGTGCGGCGGCGGAGGAGCCCCGCGTCGCGGACCGTGCTGAGGAGACCGGAGTACTCGGTCGTCGGGTTGACGCGGCCGTCGGCGCGGGGGCGGGTGCGGACGACGCGGGGGGCGCCTCCGGTGACGGACGTGGTGGTGGGGGTGCTCATCGGCGCCTCGCTCTTCGTGGTGACCGTCGGCGTCGACGGTCTCTCGGCGAGCGATCCCGACGGGGGCGGTCCGCTCATGGTTCACCGCGTCGGTAGGGGCCGGACGCGGCATCAGGGCGACCGGGGTCAAGGGCAACCTGGTGTGAACACTACGGGGACGGCGGCGGCACCGCACCATGGCGATTGCCAGCCTTCGCCCCGCGCGTGTCGGGAAGGGTGGGTTGCGCCTCCGGCGGGACCGCCGCCGGAGGCGCACGGGCTCAGGAGCCGATCGAGTCCTGCGGGCGGCCGGACTTGAGCGCGGCGAGGCGCGCCTCCACCTCGGTCATCTCACCGAGGTCCTCGAGCGACTCGAACTGCGCGTCCAGGCTCGAGGAGGCGAGCTCCTCCGCGCCGCGGACGCGCGCCTCCTCGCGGCGGATCTTCTGCTCGAAACGGCTCACCTCGCTCGTCGGGTCCATCAGGTCGATGCTCTTCACGGCGTCCTGGACCTGGCTCTGCGCCTCGACGGTCTTCGAGCGCGCGATCAGCTCGTCGCGCTTGCTCGAGAGCTGCTGCAGCTTCTCGCGCATCTGGTTCAGGCCCGACTTGAGCTTGTCGACGACCTCGGTCTGCGAGGCGATGGTCGGCTCGGCGTCCTTCGCCTCCTTCTCGGACTGGATCTGGCGCTGCAGAGCGACCTTGGCCAGCGCGTCGAACTTGTCGGCGTCGCCGGCGCTCCCGCCGGTGCGCAGCTCGTCGGCCTTGCGGCTCGCGGCGAGGGCCTTGCCGCCCCACTCCTGGGCGTTCTGCACGTCCTCGCGGTAGTCGTCCTCGAGCAGGCGCAGGTTGCCGATCGTGGTGGCGATCGCCGCCTCGGCGTCGCGGATGCTGTCGGTGTAGTCGCGGACCATCTGGTCGAGCATCTTCTGCGGATCCTCGGCCTGATCGAGGAGCGCGTTGATGTTGGCCTTCGCGAGCTGCGCGATGCGGCCGAAGATCGACTGTCTCTGAGCCATGGGTGTCTCTCCTTGCGTCGTGGGTGGTGCCGGATGTCGGAGGTGGTGCCGGAGTCGTGGGGGAGGTGGTGGTCGTCGGTCCTGCGCGGATGCCCGGGGGCGCTCAGAAGCGCCCGCCGCCGCCGCGGCGTCCGCCTCCGCCGCTGCTGCGCCCGCCGCCGAAGCCGCCGCCGCCCGAGCGCCGGGACGAGCCGCCTCCGCCGAAGCCGCCGCTGAACCCGCCTCCGCCGAAGCCGCCCGAGCGGTAGCCGCTGCGGCGTCCGCCTCCCAGGAGCGACTCGACCAGGATCCCGCCGAGGAACGCGCCGGTCGTGTCGCCACCGTAGGGGCTGCCGACGGCGTTCGGGGCGGAGTAGGCGCCGGCGTCGGCCCGCGCCCGCTCGAGCGCCTGCTGGGCGAGCTGCGAGGCGCGCTGGGCGGAGGCGAGAGCCTCGCGGGGGTCGGTGGCGGCGATGCGCTCGGCGTACTCGGCCGAGCGGGCGGCCTCGGCGACGCGGGTGCGCGC